>JAZNEO010000098.1:0-1940 GCA_045588685.1 Candidatus Avelusimicrobium sp.
CCAAAAACAGATTAAATTGTGTGCCGGGGGATAAGCCCGGGATACTACTATAACTCCTCTTTATAGTATAGTAATTTTTGGATAAAAAACAAATTTATTCCGCTGTGTCCACCGCATAATAACGAATCAGGCGGCCTTCCATGCGTGCTGTCTTGACACAAGAGTATAAGAAAAGACACGCCGGCAGCAGCATCGCCAAACACCCCAAAAAGGCCATTTTTAGACCAAACAAGTCGGACACTTTGCCAATAAGCGCCGGGGAAATAGCATCCCCCAACGCATGAATGAGAAATATATTTACCGCAAAGGCCATGGAGCGAATCCGACGGCTACTTAAAATAACCAGTGAGGCACTAATCGGCCCCATCGGCACAAAAATACAAGTCATCGCAATAAAGAAAGTAATCAGAGAAAACGGCATACGGTGGCTTAAAATACCGGCCGCTGCGAACGGAATCGTTAAAATCAGGCTGGCCACAATAACAATAAAATAGGCATAGTTTGTTTTTTTAAGTAACCGGTCCGCCATGTGTCCGCCCAAAAAAGTGCCCAAAGCACCGGCGGCAATAACCATACTGCCGAAGATTAATCCGGCCTGTCCCATATCCAAGCGGAAAAAGCGGTGCAAATAAGTAGGCATCCACGCTGATAAGCCGCCTAATACAAATGTTTGCATCGCGTGTGCCAAGCATAAAAAGAGAAAAGGTTTGTTACGTAGTAAAGCCAAATATTGCAGGGAAGAGGGGATCGTGCGTTTGGCCAAATATCGGTGTGGTCGGTCTTTTAGTAAAAATAGACAGAGTAGTCCCAGTACAGCCCCCGGTATGCCGACGATCATAAAAGCCATTTTCCAGCCGCAATATTTACCCAGTAATCCTCCTGTTAAATATCCCAAAGCCGCGCCTAATGGCAAAGCTAAAGCAAAATATCCCAAAATGGTAGCCCGTTTTTGTTTGGGGTATTGTTCGGCCAAAAAGGGTTGAGCAATGGTGGTAAAGCCGCCCTCCCCAATACCGATAAACGCCCGCGCACCCAGCAGAGAAGCATAATTTTTGACTAGCCCACTACAAAAAGTAGCCGCGCTCCAAATCAATGCACTGGCGGCAATCCAGTAGTGGCGGGGCTGTCGGTCTGCAAAAAAGCCTACCACCGGCGCGTAGCACATATAAACTAACATAAATATAGAGGCCAGCGTACCGAGCTGAAAATCGCTGATTTGTAAATCGGCTTGAATGAGCGGAAAGACGGAAAATAGCACCTGCCTGTCTATGTAATTAAACAGGTTGAGCAAAAATAAAATCCAAAAAAATCTCCGTGCGGTCATTGTAGTTATTTTATAAAAAAATCGACCCTAAATTTCCTTGAAATTTAACGGGAAATTTATATAATAAGTATAAAGGAGGATGTTTATGAATATATTCAAGAAAGGTTTTACACTTATAGAATTATTAATCGTCATGGTTATCGTGGCGGTTATGATTACTGTTGCTTTACCGCAATATAAAGTGGCGATGGAAAAAGGCCGCGCTATGGAAGGACTCCATAATGTGCAGGCCATGAGCGAGGCGGCCAACGTGGCTTACATCAAAAATTACAATGCCTATCCGTCGGAAGTAGATAATAACTTGTATGCGGGAACACAGTCCAAATTTTTTAATATTTCGGTAAATAGAAAAAGTGCCAGTGAATTGGACGTCAACGCGGTGAGAAGTAATTTGGGCGACAACGGCTACACGATTTCTTTCACCAATAAAGATGGTGAAATCACTACCCGTTCCTGCAGTAGCAGTAGCAATATGGGACAGCGATACTGTAAAACCCTGGGAATTGACCAACAGACAGTTCCCAGCAGCGGTGGAACCAGCGGCGGCAGCAGTAGTAGCGGCAGCGGATCTAGTTCGAGTTCTGGTTCCAGCAAGTCGGGGGCCAAGCGGTCTTAG
>JAZNEO010000099.1:0-3932 GCA_045588685.1 Candidatus Avelusimicrobium sp.
AGCGGAAAAGAAAACGGCTGCCAAAAAACCGGCTGCTAAAAAAACCGCTGCCAAGAAAACCGTAAAAGCGGAAAAAGAAACGCCAGCCGAACCGGCAGAAAAAAAAGCCGCCGCTAAAAAACCGGCTGCTAAAAAAACTACTGCCAAAAAAACCACCGCTAAAAAAACGGTCAAAGCAGAAGCCAAATAAGTTTTAACAGAGCGGAAGGCCGTTTGAGCGGCCTTCCGAAAAGATTTAGGAGAAAATATGTCTTTAGCAGAAAACATCAAAATTTTACGTGAAAAAACGGGCGCCGGCTTGATGGCCTGCAAAAAAGCCCTCGAAGAAAATAATAATGACATGGAACAAGCCATTGTCTACCTGCGCAAAAAAGGCTTAGCTGATTTAGCTAAACGTGCCGACCGCGCCACCAAAGAAGGCCGTGTTTCCGTTAAAACGGATGGCAAACATTTTGCCATGGCCTATTTAGGTTGCGAAACGGATTTCGTAGCCAAAACGCCGGATTTTATTGGCTTGGCTGATGACATTGCCGATTATGTGTTGAAACACCCCGAAGTAAAAGACTACACCGCGGATGAAACCATCAAGGCCATGATCGTGGAAAAAGCTCCGAAATTTGGTGAAAATACCACCTTCAAAGGCGCCTATAACTGGACTGCCGCTAACGGAAATGTGATTGCTTCTTATGTACACTCCGATAACAAAAAAGCCTCTTTATTGGAATTGGCTGCCAATGGCGCAGATGCGACCAAGGCCGCTGAAATTGCCCGCGGGCTGGCTATGCATACCGTCGGTATGCAAAGCATGTGGGTAGATGCCAAAGATATTCCGGAAGCTGATAAAGAAAAAGAATTGGATATCTATCGCACCCAAGCCAAAAACGAAGGCAAATCCGATGAAATGATTGCCAAAATGTTACCGGGTAAACTCAAAAAGTTTGCCAAAGAAACCTGCCTGTTAGAACAACCGACCATCAAAGACAACAAAAAAACCGTTGCCGACTACTTGGCCGAAGAGTCCAAAGCTTTAGGCGGAGAATTAAAAGTGGTACGTTTTGTACGCTTCTAATGATAAGCCCCTCGCAAGAGGGGCTTTTTTCTGTATCGGCTTTACCGATACAGAAAAAGGTCCCGCTGTACGGCAGGCATACATTTTGATACAATAAAAAAAATTTAGGAGGCCCTATGTCTCAAAAGAAAATTACCCCCAAAAGAATTTTGCTCAAATTATCCGGAGAAGCTCTTAGCAAAGACGGACACCGCGGTGTCAGTGCCACCTCGCTTAAAGCAATTGCCGAGGAAATCGCCCATATGCACAAAACCACTCGCTGTCAGTTGGCTATCGTGATTGGCGGAGGCAACATTTGGCGCGGCGTGCGCGACGGCGGCGGCGTAATTGACCGGGTTAATTCAGATAGCATGGGCATGCTCGCTACCGTTATCAATGCCATTGCCTTGCAATCTGCTTTGGAAGAAGCCGGTGTACCAACCCGCGTGCAAACCTCTGTTAACATTTATCAAATGGCTGAACCTTTCGTACGCCGCCGCGCGTTGCGCCATTTAGAAAAAGGACGTATTGTCATTTTTGCAGGTGGTACGGGCAACCCGTATTTTACCACAGACAGTGCTGCGGCTTTACGCGCTTCTGAAATTGGGGCGCACGTGTTGTTAAAGGCTACGCAAGTGGACGGCGTATATGACAGCGACCCCAAGAAAAATCCCAAAGCCAAACGCATTAAAAAGATTTCTTATAAAGAAGCCATTGAAAAGCGGTTGCAATTTATGGATACCGCCGCGTTGGCTATTTGTATGGAAAACCAAGTGCCCGTACAAGTATTTAACTTGCACAAAAAAGGCAACATCAAACGTGCGGTCTGCGGAGAAGATATCGGCACGCTGATTTATTAAAGAGACACTTTCGATGCTATGAGGGAACAAAGTTTTTATTACGACAAAATCAGATTACTCGCTGTGAGCTTGGTGTTGGCGTCGTTTGCAGGTCTGTGGACGGCGGCCCTCTGGTTTATCGGTTCTCCGTTAACTTCACAGACTCTCGCATTTATCGTAGTTCCCGTAATCGTAATCTTACTGTTGATTTGTCTTTTCCTCTCCCCACTGCTTGCCTGGGGAAAGCCCGCGTTGTACTTTGATGAATACTCCGTTATTATTCATCCGCAAACTAAGAAAGAAATTATACTTCCTTGGAAAAATATCTCCATGATTTATGCTCATTACGCCAACAAAAACGATGGTTGGCTGATGTTTATGGTGGACAACCCAGAAGAAATCATTGCGCAACAACGCAGTTCTTTGCACCGGCAACTCATGCAATGTTATTGGCAGTGGGTTGGGACTCCCGTCACTTTCGGTGGGCAGCTCAATGTGCCGTTAAATCGCTTACACAGTTTATTACTCGCCGAACTATCCCAGCACAAACAAATGCCCACCGACTCTTTATTCAAACAAAATCCGTATGTGGAACATTTAGAACAAATGTATGACAAATCCAAACTCAAAAAATAATTTGACCGTCCTACTGGTATTACTGCTGGTAGTTATACTGGGTGGCGGATTATTAATATATAAACTTACTGCTACTCATTCTAAGCCGTCGCCAACCGCTCAACAAGAAATACCTGTTCCACAACCTCTCTCTACTGAGCCGGTGTCCAATCAAACAGAAACTCCAGAAAATCAAACTCCGGACAATGCCTCAGCTGCCGCCGACCAGCCAGTACCGGCTTTTGTGCAAACGATGATAGATATGCAGAAAAAAGCCGCTCAGCAACAATCCGCTGCAAAGGCGTCCCTACACCAAAGTAATTTATCTTTTGACCAGAATGCCCGAGGAAGCAAAGTTACCTCTATGCGGACTACGCGTTCTTCCGATGCCTGTCATATCTTTCCAACATATACCAACTACCCACACCCCGTCTGCACCCTGTACACTTACGAAGACCATTCCAGTAGCATCGTATTATTTAGCCAAAATATTTTACGCGAACGTATGGATTTTAAAAATACCGACGATAAAACCCCTATGCAAAAAATAACTTTGTACGAAAACGGCCAAATTGAGTCTTTGGAGTTTCATCCCAGCCCGACGGAAAGCAAACAATTTACCTTCACTCGTGATGGTTTGTTTAGCAGTAAAATTGTCCGCTCTAATAACCAGGCAACTGAGATGATTGCTTTTCCCGCTTTCAAAACAGACCCCAAAATGCCTATGATACAATATGCCTTTTCAATCGGCGAAAACAAGGTGCAAACTTATTCACTTAAAAAATCGGAGTTTCCGAATTTTACCTATCAAAAACAAATTCTCACTCCTTCGCAGCAACAGGATTTAGGGCTTGTAAGCGGAAAAATGAATGAGCAAGGCAAAGTAATACTCTCCGATCAAATGATTTTACCTGCACGCAGTCAGTGGAAAAATGCACCTGCTTACTGCAGCCTATATCCGCATGACTGTATCAGCCAACCCAAAATTTAATATAATAAATCATCTCACTAACAGAGGAAATTATGGAAGCAATTAACGAATTTATCAGTAAAGGCAAGGCCGAAATGGCCGAACACGTGGCCAAACTGCAAAAAGACTTAGCCACTATCCGCACCGGCCGTGCCAGTGCCCAGCTCTTAGAAAATATCCGCGTAGATTATTACGGAACACCGACCCCGATTAAACAAATGGCCTTGATCAATGTACTAGATGCCAAGACCTTGGAAATCCAACCGTGGGATATTTCTTCGTTAAACGAAATTGACAAAGCGTTGCAGAAGGCCGATTTAGGCGCCAGCCCGGTCAACGACGGTAAAGTTATTCGCATTACGCTTCCGTCCATGACGGAAGACCGCCGCAAAATGCTGGCCAAAAACATTTCCAAAATGAGTGAAGATAAGTCGGAGGCCAAGCGGTCTTAGGAAGACAA
>JAZNEO010000100.1:0-6305 GCA_045588685.1 Candidatus Avelusimicrobium sp.
TTCCGCTTGCCTTCGGCTTTAGACAACCGGCCGCTCAAATTTGATGAATTTGAAAGTTTGCTCCCGGCTACTATTTTTGTATCTGCCACGCCCGGCCCATACGAACTGCAAGCCAGCGGCGGGGAAATTGTGGAGCAGGTCATCCGTCCGACGGGGCTGGTGGACCCGAAGGTTACCGTGCATCCCAGTGCGGGACAAATCGATCATTTGCTAGAAAAAATCAAAGAGCATGCGGCAAAAAAAGAACGCACGCTGGTATTGGCTATGACCAAAAAAACAGCAGAAGATTTGAGTGCATTTTTAATTGAAAAGGGAATTAAAACAACCTATTTACACTCGGATATTGACGCCTTGGAACGGGTAGAAATTTTGAAAAATTTTCGGCAAGGCACTTTTGATGTGCTGGTGGGGATTAATTTGTTGCGTGAGGGGATTGATATTCCGCAAGTGGGGTTGGTGGCTATTTTGGGCGCGGATAACGAAGGATTTTTACGTAATTCCACTACGCTGATTCAAATTTCCGGCCGGGCCGCGCGCAATGTGGGCGGCGAGGTGGTGTTGTATGCCGACCGCGAAACCGAAAGTATGAAATATGCGCTCGGCGAGATGAACCGCCGACGCGCTATACAGGAAGCATATAATCAAGAGCATCATATTACCCCGCGTACCATACAAAAGGCGGAAGTAGATTTGAAGGAATTTGAAGCGGCCAGTAAAGAACAAGGTCTGCAAATTCTGCACACCGCCCTGCCGCAACCGACTGCCAAAAACATTGGCAAACTTACCCAAGAGCTGGAACGCCAAATGCGTGAAGCGGCCGATAATCTGAACTTTGAACTGGCCGCCGATTTACGCGACCGTTTATTTGAACTCAAACAAATGAAAGTGAAATAAGTGAATGTTTATCTTTCATCATAAGCTTGAAACCCCTGTCCTTCTAATCCTTTACAGATTTTGTAGGCAACGTCTGTTTTCGCATAACAGTTTTTTTGATCCCAATTATCTCCATTATGTGGGGTTTCCATATATATATCATAGTCATATGTATTTTCACATCCACTACAGTCGGTTTTAGGTGTGCACCGGAAGGCATCTAAACAAGTACTATCACCAAGATCATAGTAAAAATACTTGGTACAATATCCATTTCCATTGTTACTCCACTGTCCACCACTTAATTCCATAATGTCTTGTGGAATAGAACTGTTTCCAATGCCATTTTCCAATGCTTCTAATATACGAGCCTGTTGGGCGTGTTTCAAATTAATAAGCGCGTCACTAGCACGCGCTTTTTCCACCGCCGCTGTATATTGCGGCAAGGCAATAGCGGACAAAATGCCAATGATTAACACGACTACCAGCAGTTCTATGAGAGTAAAACCATGTACTATACTGTCATTCCCGCAGGTCGTAAGCGGGAATCTCATCCACTTTTTTAATAAGGTTGAGATCCCCGATAAAAACACTCGGGGATGACAGGGGGTGTTGTGTTGGCAACTACTTATTTTTATTTTCATAATCCATTCTCCTTTTCTGTCTTGGGAAAACGGACGCAAAAAAACGGCTCTTTGCTTTATGAATAGTCAAACGCATAAAACAAACAGCCGTAGTTTGCCCTTTGTAAAAAGGGCAAACATTCGGCATAGAAAAAAGAGCTCATGACTTCTCTTTCTTCTATACCTGATAACGAGCTGTCTTTTAGGTTTGACTATTGTTTTGCTTGCGCAAAACCGTATCCTTGCGGATTCCCAAAAAACAGATGAAATTGTGTACTACCTTCTCATTATAATAAACTTTTGCAAGATAAAATTATTTCTTTTCAAAATTAGCAGTCTAAAAAAGGGGTTGACAAAAATAAATATCTTGTGCTATACTATTAGCAGACTTTCAGGTTGAGTGCTAAAATAAAATCACTCACATAGACGGAAACAAAGGGTATTGAACATGAGAATATTAAAACCCGAAGTGGCCAAAGAACGGAAAGAGAAAATCCTGCGCTGGGTGGTGCAACAGTTCGTAGAGAACCGCCGCCCCATTGGGTCTCAGTTACTGGCAGACAGCGCACTAAAAGATATTTCCAGCGCCACTATCCGTAATATCATGAAAGCCTTGGAAGAAGAAGGTTACCTCTACCAACCGCATACTTCCGGCGGGCGTATCCCGACCGATAAAGCATATCGCTATTACGTGGATTATTTAACCGGTATGCAACGTATGGCTGCCCAAGAGCGGCAGCGTATTGAAGAGCAGTATGAAGAGCGCGTAGGGGAACTTAACAATGTGATGTTGCACACCTCTCGTTTGCTGGCGCGTTTGAGCGGAGCGGCGGGGTTTGTTTATACTGCCAATGTAAAAGACCAAGTGGTTAAACGGTTGGACTTTTTGCCTTTGGGATCTGGCATGCTGCTAGCGGTACTGGTAACCCAGTCTGGCATGGTGCGGCATTGGCCGGTACGTTTGGGATACGATGTTTCTCCGAGTAAATTGCGGGTGCTGAGCCAGTTAATTAATGAAGAAATTACCGGACTTACCTTGCAAGAAGCACAAAAATTCTTGTGGCAATATGTGCAATCAGACCGCCGGGAAGTGGCTGATGTGGCCGATGTGGCAGTGCAGGTCCTAAAAGACATGCAAGCCCCTCAGGCCGAAGCTGAAGAACTGTATGTAGAAGGTTTAGGCCGTATGTTGGAAAACACCGAGGCGGCCGATTATGAAGACCTCAAACAAATGATGCGTGTCGTGGAAGAGCGTCAACGGCTCTCAAGCCTACTGGCTGAAAAAATGGCCGATTTGCGCCGCTCCGGTAAGGAGGTTGCGGTGAGCATCGGCAGTGAAAACGAAATAAAAGAGTTGCAGAATGTGAGCATTGTATCGTCGGCTTATCGGGTGGGAGATAAGACGGTAGGAATGCTGGGTATTATCGGCCCGAAACATATGCAGTACACCAAAGTGATGTCACTAGTCAAATTAATGGGGGATTTGTTGGAAAGCAGTATGAGCGCATGGAACGCTTTACCCAACAAGGAAGACGACGATTATGAGTAAGAAACATCATCAGCAAGCAGAAACCGTAGAGCCGGAAGAAATGGCTGAAGAAACGGAGCAAACAGAAGAAACTCCCGCCGCCGAACAACCGGACTACTATGAAAAATATGTGCGCTTAAGTGCGGATTTTGAAAATTTCCGCAAACGCACCGAACGCGAAAAAGCCGCGCTACTAGCTTACGGCAAAAAAGACTTTGCCGAAAAAATGTTGCCTGCTTATGAGGTGCTGTTGCGCCAGTATGCCAAAATGGAAAAAGCAACTGAAAACGCCAGTGAAGAAATGCAGAATGTATTGGGTGGACTGAAAATGGTATTGGGGGAATTGAAAAAAGCCTTCCAAAGCGAAGGGATTGAAAAAATGGAAGTGGTAGGCAAGCCCTACGACCCGCAAACCGCCGAAGCAATCGCGGTAATTCCGGCCAAACCGGAACAAGACGGGCAGGTGTTGGAAGAAGTGCAAATGGGATTTTTAATAGACGGTAAGGTGTTGCGTCCGGCCCGGGTAGTAGTGGGCAAGGGTGCCGAAGAAGCAAAATAATTATTTGAAATTTAAGGAGAAATACATATGGCTAAAATTATTGGTATTGACTTAGGAACCTCAAATACTGCTGCGGCAGTAATGGAAGGGGGCAGGGGAACCATCATTCCTTCTGCGGAAGGGAGCTCTATTGGGGGAAAAGCATTTCCTTCTTATGTAGCTTTTACAAAAGACGGGCAACGTCTAGTAGGTGAACCGGCTCGCCGTCAGGCGATTGCCAACCCGGAAGGTACGGTAACGGCTTTCAAACGCCGCATGGGGGAAAATTATAAATTTAATTTGCGCGGGCAAGAATTTACTCCGCAACAACTCTCCGCTTTCGTGTTGCAGAAAGTGAAAAAAGATGCGGAAGCCTTTTTGGGAGAACCGGTAGAAAAAGCCGTCATCACCGTACCGGCTTATTTTAACGATAACCAACGCCAAGCTACTAAAGATGCTGGTCGTATCGCCGGACTGGAAGTGGTGCGTTTAGTTAACGAACCGACCGCGGCGGCCCTGGCTTTCGGTATTGATAAAGCCGGCAAAGAGCAAAAGATTTTGGTCTTTGACTTGGGCGGCGGTACCTTGGATGTAACCATTATGGAAATGGGCAAAGAAGGCACTTTTGATGTATTGTCCACCTCCGGTGATACCAAGCTGGGCGGTACGGATATGGATAATGCCATTATCGCGTGGATGGTAGATGAATTTAAGAAATCTACGGGCATTGATTTGTCTGCTGACAAACAAGCGCAACAACGCTTGAAAGAAGCGGCCGAAAAAGCCAAAATTGAGCTTTCCACCACTATGGAAACCGATATCAACTTGCCGTTCATCAGCGCCGATGCTACTGGCCCGAAACATTTGGAACTTAAATTGTCCCGTGCCAAACTGGAAAGCTTGGTGGACAGCATCGTCAAACGCTGCGGCAAATCCATTGACCAAGCTATTTCCGATGCTCAATTATCCGCTTCTCAAATTGACCGCATCATCTTGGTCGGCGGTCCGACCCGTATGCCGATCGTGCAAAAATACGTGGAAGATCACGTGGGCAAGAAAATTGAACGCGGTATTGACCCGATGGAATGTGTGGCAATCGGAGCCAGTGTGCAAGCCGGTATTTTAACAGGGGAAGTAAAAGACGTACTCTTGTTGGACGTTACTCCGCTCTCACTCGGCTTGGAAACGTTGGGCGGCGTATGCACCCGCTTAATTGAACGTAATACCACTATTCCGGTGCGCAAAACGCAAGTGTTCTCTACGGCTTCTGACAATCAGCCGGCGGTAACCATTAACGTCTTGCAGGGTGAACGTCCGATGGCAAAAGACAATGTGCCTTTAGGTAAATTTGACCTAGACGGTATCCCGCCTGCTCCGCGCGGCGTGCCGCAAATTGAAGTGACGTTTGATATTGATGCCAACGGTATTTTGAACGTCTCTGCCAAAGACCTCGGCACCAATAAAGAGCAACATATTACCATCAGCTCGCCCAACAAACTCAGCGATGCCGAAGTAGAAAAATTCGTCAAAGATGCTGAAAAATTTGCCGAAGAAGACAAAAAACACAAAGAGTTTGTGGAAGCCAAAAACGAAGGCGACAGCGTTCTCTATCAAACTGAAAAAGCCTTGAAAGATTACGGCGATAAAGTATCGCAAGACGACCGCTTGGCTATTGACCGTGCGTTAAATGACTTGCGCGACGCTTTGAAAGGTGAAGATGCGGCCAAAATCCGCTCTGCCAAAGATGCCGCTTTGCAAGCCAGCCAGAAATTAGGCGAAGCGATGTATAAGGCGCAACAGGCACAAGCCGGTGCGGCAGGAGCCCAAGCCGGAGCCCAACCGGGTGCTGATGCGGCGCAAGCCAATGCTGGTGCGGCTAACAAAGACGACGTTGTCGAAGCCGAAGTGGTAGATAAGTAAGACTAACGACTTCTATAGTTGCAATTCTTAACACATGAAACCCGATACTCAATGTATCGGGTTTCGTGTTGGCTAACGTTGATCATTTGTTTCAAATCCTTGTCCGTCTAGGCTTTTACAAATTTGATAACCGAGATCAGTGTATGCATAACAACCGCTTTGTGTTTCACTACCCATAAAAGGAGTTTCAAGGAATAGTAGATAATCAGAATTCCCTTGACATCCCGTACAAGTATCATTTGGGGTGCACCGTTCGGCATAAACTGTTGTCGGATCTCCAAAATCATACCAAAAATTTTTTGTACAGTATAAATTTGATCCTCCATCCCATATCCCACCACCTAAATCCATAATATCTTTCGCTAGAGAAGCATTACCGCTTCCATTTTCTAAGTAGTTCAAGGTGCGTGCTTGTAAGGCATGTTTCAAATTAATAAGTGCCTCACTAGCACGGCTTTTTTCTACCGCCTTTGTATATTGCGGCAACGCAATGGCAGACAAAATGCCAATGATCAGTACGACTACTAATAATTCTATGAGGGTAAACCCTAAAGAACGTGTCATCCCCGAAATTTGTAATCGGGGATCTCGTCGTGTATTAAATACGGATGAGATTCCCGATAAAGACATTCGGGAATGACAGATAGTATGTTTGTTATTTTTCATATTCCATTCTCCTTTTCTGTTTTTGGAAAACGGACATAAAAAACGGCTGACTATGCAAAGCCAAATCGAGGCGGCAATACATAGACAGCCGTAGTTTATCGCAAAACGATAAACGTTTGGCATAAAACAAACGGCTCATGACTTCCATTTGCTTTAT
>JAZNEO010000101.1:0-6109 GCA_045588685.1 Candidatus Avelusimicrobium sp.
TGCGATTATGCGCGAAAAATATCAGATTGCACGTCAAGAAGGCGTACAACTGAAAGATTATCCGACCATTCGCTCTATCCTTGAGTATGCTATGAAAAATCACGGCACGGAAGGAGCGGCAGCTTCTGCTCCTGCTCCGACTATTGCTCCTGTGGCAGAGCCTGCACCGGTTGCGCAACAATCTGTTGCTCCTGTACCGGTAGCTCCGGTTGCTCAGACTGCGCCGGCCCCTGCTGCTCCTGCACCGAAAGAGACATTACCCAGCTTAGCGGAAGCTGATGTACAAAAAGACATTTTGGCTATTGTATCTGAAAAAACGGGTTATCCGGAAGATATGCTCGACTTAGATTTAGATATGGAAGCGGATTTGGGCATCGATACCGTCAAGCAAGCGGAACTCTTTGCGATTATGCGCGAAAAATATCAGATTGCACGTCAAGAAGGCGTACAACTGAAAGATTATCCGACCATTCGCTCTATCATTGAGTATGCTATGAAAAATGCCGGCACGGAAGGAGCGGCAGTTTTTGCTCCTACTCCGGCGGCCACTCTGGTTGCAGAGCCTGCACCGGTTGCACAACCAACCCCTGCTCCTGCGCCGGTAACGCCTGCGGTACCAACTACCGTAGCTCCGACAGTGGCTCCTGCCCCGACGGTCGCTAGCGCTGTGAAAAATTTAGATGAAGCTACAGCTACTAAAGAGATTATAGCGATTGTAGCAGAGAAAACGGGCTATCCGGAGGATATGCTTGATTTAGACTTGGATATGGAAGCTGATCTGGGTATTGATACCGTCAAGCAAGCCGAGTTATTTGCAATCATGCGCGAGAAATATCAGATTGCACGTCAAGAAGGAGTACAACTGAAAGATTATCCGACCATTCGCTCCATTATTAAGTATGCGATGGCTAATGTCGGTACGGAAGGAGCGGCAGTTTCTGCTCCTACTCCGACTGTTGCTCCCGTAGCAGAGCCTGCACCGGTTGCACAACCCGCTCCTGCGGTAGTGGAACAATCTGCGCCGGCACCCGTTGCTCCTGCACCAGCCGTCGCTGCTAAAACCGTGGGCAATGTAGATGAAGCCACGGTTACCAAAGAAATTGTAGCGATGGTGGCAGAGAAAACGGGCTATCCGGAAGATATGCTCGACTTAGATTTAGATATGGAAGCGGATTTGGGCATTGATACCGTTAAACAAGCGGAATTGTTTGCCGCGATGCGCGAACATTACGGCATTGTCCAACAAGAAGGTATTCAATTGAAAGATTACCCGACCATTCGCCACTGTATCAAGTTTGCTTTAACCCACGTTGGACAAGCTGCCCAACCCGCTCCGGCGGTCGTGGAACAGCCCGCTCCGGTCGCGGTAGAACAACCTGTTCCAGCTCCTGTGGAGACTCCGACTTTGCAGACTGCACAACCGGCACCCGTAGAAACAGCGGAGACTGTCTTGCCCACTATCAAAGTGGCCACTTTGCAAGAAGCTGTGCCGGCTGCCGATAAAGTAAGCAAACCTTCTGATGCGATGTTGACTACTAACCCGACGGGGGAAATTGCTAAAACTACTTCTTTGGCAGAACGTCCGGAACGGGAAGGCTATGCCGGGGAACATTGCCATGAAAAGAAATTGCGCCATGTAACGGTAGTTGCACCGGCACCGCTCACGGAAAGAGAAGAACGTCGCTTGTCTAAGGACCGCACGGTACTCATTTTTGCCGATAATTCTCAACTCATTAAAGCCTATCAAGAGGAATTTAAGGAGTTAGGGGTCAAGACGCATGTGTTTACGACCTTGAAGACCCGTAGCAAAAATACGACCATTGTCAATTGGGAATCTTATGAAGAAACAGAAACAGCATTGAAAGAATATGCTGCCGAAGATCCCAATATCCAAGGTATCGTGTACTTGTTAGGAGCCAACGTCAAGAAATTTGACAAGAAAGCCAGCCCGCACGATGGACTCACCAAGTATGTCATGCCTCTGTTCATTGCCTTGCGTGTATTTGAAAAAGGTATGACAAACCGTACCGATGCGGATACTTTCTTTGCTGTCAACACCAAGATTGACGGTACTTTTGGTTACACTACTGCCGAAGAGTTTAACCCAATTGCGGGTGCTCTGACGGGTGGAACCACTTGTTTCCGTAAAGATGTATATGAACGCACCGGGGCGATTGCTAAACTATTAGATTTTGAGCCAACCACTACTCCGGACGATATGGCACAACGCACCATGGATGAAGTGTTGCATGGCGATATGCGTTTAATGATTGGCACCCGTGGCGGACAACGCAGTACGATTTTATCTGTACCGGTACGCTTGAACCGCAGTCAAAAACATTTTGATTTGACGGGAAAAACGATCATCTTTACCGGTTCAGGCCGCGGCATCGGCGCGATGCTCAGCCAAAAAATTGCCGCTCAGTATCACAGCAAGATTATTGTGTTGGATATCATTGAAATCCAAGAGAAAACACCGCTGTGGGCTTCTATGAATGAAGCTGAACTGGCCGCCCTTAAGAAGCAAATGTGGGAAGAGCTCAAAGCCGATACCACGCAGAAAGCCACGCCGGTGTTGTTAGAACGGGCTTTTGGACGGGTAAAAGATTCTATCACCTTGTATAAGAACTTGCAGAAATTGCGTGACTTGGGAAGCGAAGTGGAGTATTACCACTGTGACGTGCTCAATAGTTCCATGGTCAAAGAGGTTTGCACCAAAATCAAAGCCAGAAATGGCCGCGTAGATGGGCTTATCCACTTTGCCGGTTTGGAGCGCTCTAAGCTCATTTACGATAAAGATCCAGCTGAATACTACCGCATCTTTGACGTAAAGGCCACCAGTTTTGCCAGCTTCTTGGCTAATAACATTGTTAAAGACGGCGGCATGTTTGCTTTTGCCTCTTCTATCGCCGGTAAATACGGCAACTTAGGGCAAAGTGACTATGCTTCTGCCAATGACTATTTAGCCAAATCTGCCTTTAGCTTGAGCAATCAAGGATACCGTGCTGTCGCCATTGCCATGAGTGCTTACAAAAATGTAGGTATGGGCGTGCGTGCCGGGGTGGAAACGTTCTTGCGCTCCAACGGTGTGGACTTTGTAGACCCTGAAGACGGTATGCAAATTTTCTTAGACGAAATTGTGTACGGTACTGTACCTGAAATTGTTCTTACAGGTTCTTTGGGCCGATTGGATTGGGATCACCAACTTCGTCAGGATATGGACGAAATTGTATCTGATGAAATTGCAAACGAACCCGAAGAAAGCAACCACGGCCAAGGCGGCACAGGCGGAAGCGGCGGTACTACTACTGCCGAAGTAGCCGCTCCGAAAGCCACTTTGCCCGATCCGAAAGAAGCCAATCATTTCTTGGGCACTATTGCTTCTCAAACCGCCCAAGAAATTCATACGGGGAAAGAATTTAATTTAGAATCTGATCCTTATTTGGCAGATCACGCCATTGAAGGCACTCCGTATGTACCGGGCGTTATGGGACTGGAAACCTTTATGGAAACTGCTACCGCTTTGGGCGGGAAAGTGCCGCAAGGATTAAAAGATGTGCATTTCTATTTGCCGATTAAACTGTTGCGCAATCGTCCGCAAGCTGTGCGCGTAATCGGAAAAAATGAAAACGGACAAATTTCCATGGAAATTGAGTCGGATTTCATTAACAGCAAAGGTATTAAGATGGGTAACACACGCCGTCATTTTACTGCCAATGCACTGGAAAGCGGTTTTGTATCCACTTGGAACGATGTGAAAAATCTAATCCAGTTAAATCCGTCTGCCGCTCCGCAAATTACCAAGGAAGAAATTTATAAAAAATACTTCCATGGGCCGAGCTTTCAGGTATTGGGTGGTATTTTAAAAGCAGACCAGGAAAGCTCTTTGGCGGTGTATAATACTACGCCGGCTCCGCAATGGCCCGACGGACAAAAAGTATTACTGGCTAACCCGATGTTGATTGAAGCGGCTTTCCAATGCTGCGGTTTCCGTGATATGGCTATCGACAATAAGATGACTTTGCCGGATGCTATTAGCGAAGTGGCCGTATTTAAGCGGGATATTCCGCCGGCTAAACTGTATTTATATGGACGGTTTAAAGGAGTAACCGCTGACGGTAAGAGCCTGCATGATGCCTATGTATTTGACGAAAAAGGCACGTTGTGGGTGGAATTACACGGATACCAAGCTATCGGACAATAATGGATTATAAAACGCAGTTTATTGAAATCAAACACCTGCCTCCGGCAGACTCTTTTCTCTGCGCTTCTGAAAGTGCCTATTTGCAGACACTGAAAGCGGAAAAACGGAAAGGGGACTGGCTCGGGGGCCGGTTTGCGTTAAAGGTATTATTGGCGCGGGAAAGCGGTTTGTTGCCCGTGTGCAGTTGCACTACGTGGCAAGAAATGTCAAGTGCTGCGCTGGCGGTCTTAAAGAATATAGATGTTGTCAAATTGCCCAGCGGAGCACCGCAGGTATTTATAGGAGCGGTGCCGGATGCCCGTAGCGTGAGCATTACCCACTCTAACGGATGGGCGATAGCGGCGGTGTCGGCTCCGCATACATTTTTAGGGATTGATTTGGAAAAAGTAGAGACGCGTATGCAGGCGTGGGCGGAAGATTTTTTCACGCCTGAGGAGCGCGAGCCCATGACGCCGGAGCACTTGACCGAGCTATGGACCAAAAAAGAGGCGGTCGTCAAATTATTGGGCCGTGGCTTGTCTTTAAATACCCGAGAAATCAGTTTTGAGGGGGGAAAACTACAGCTAGCAGGGAGCGCTTTGCAGGCATGGCACGTCTTAGAGCAACCTGCCATACAACTGGTTTCTAAACCGTTTGAAACAGATTTTATCTTTACAGTAGCCTATGCAACTGCCCCACAGGCAGAGAAGTTTAGTAAAATATAAGAAAGGGAGGTTCTATGAGCGAATTATTTGATAATCCCGGAGAGGACAAAAAGTCAGATCGTCCGGCTCCAAAGAGTTTAGTAAAATTTCGTCAAATTTACCAAGATGCCTTAGCAGGCGCCGGCGAAGAAAAGAATAAAGCCCAGCGCGCCAAAGGTAAATTTACCGCGCGTGAACGTATTTCCTATTTATTAGACAAAGACAGCTTTTTTGAAATTAAAAGTTTAGTGGAAAGTAACTGTCATGATTTCGGCGTGGCCGATAAGCATATTAAAGGCGACGGCGTCATCACGGGTTTTGGCCGCATTAACGGCCGGCCGGTGGCTATTTTTGCCCAAGATTTCCCGCAACTGGGCGGCTCCTTAGGTTTTGCCCATGCCAAAAAAATCGCCGACATTATGGACAAGGCTCTAGAAGCCAAAATTCCGGTCATCGGCTTGTTAGATAGCGGTGGCGCCCGCATTCAAGAAGGCGTAGAAAGCTTGAACGGTTACGGAGAAATTTTCTGGCGTAACGTAAAAGCTTCCGGCAAAATTCCGCAAATTTCTGTCATTTTAGGGCCTTGTGCCGGCGGGGCGGCTTATTCGCCCGCGCTGACGGATTTTATTTTTATGGTGGAAGGTATCAGCCATATGTTTATTACCGGGCCCAGTGCTGTTAAAGCCGCTACCGGAGAAGAAATAGATATTGATACGTTGGGCGGCAGTAAGCCGCACAGCGAAAAAAGCGGTGTGTGCCAATTCGTAGCCAAATCGGAGCAAGATTGTTTCCGTCAGGTGCGCGAACTGCTCAGTTTCTTGCCGCAAAATAATGAGGAACACGCACCGTCCGATACAACGACCGATGTGGCAGACCGCCGCGTAGATGTGTTAGAGCGCGTATGCGAAATGGACCCGAAAAAAGCGTTCCGTATTCATCATGTTATTTGGCGCTTGGCGGACAATTTCGGATTTTTTGAAATTCATCAAAATTTCGCTAAAAATGTGGTCACCGGTTTTATTCGTTTAGGCGGGGAAGTGGTAGGTGTTATTGCCAATAACCCGGCGCATTTAGGCGGTGCATTAGACAGTGATGCCAGTGACAAAGCCGCGCGCTTTATCCGCTTTCTAAATGCATTTAATATTCCTATTTTGACACTGGTAGACACCGGCGGTTATTTGCCCGGCGTGGCACAGGAACACAAGTCGGAGGCCAAGCGGTC
>JAZNEO010000102.1:0-12822 GCA_045588685.1 Candidatus Avelusimicrobium sp.
TAACTTCTTCATTGGCAATTAAATCCAAATGGCGTTTGCGGAAACGCACTTCGGTATCTTGCAAACCGTGGAATTTTTCGGGCATGGGGCGAATAGCTTTGGAAATTAAATCCAGCTTATGTACTTTAATGGTTTTTTCGCCGGTTTGGGTGACGAACATATGTCCTTGCACGGCTACAAAGTCTCCCACCGCTAAATGTTTTTTGAAAAAAGCATAGGGTTCTTCGCCCAGTAAATCCCGCGCGATATAAAGCTGAATTTTACCGGAAAAATCCCGAATATGGGCAAAGGCGGCTTTGCCCATTTTGCGCAGTTGTACCAAGCGGCCGGCGGTGGCTACTTCGGTATTTTCCGCCAAGTCTTTGGCCTGGGCGCAGGTGTGTGTTTTTTCTACGTGGTTGGGATATGGGTTTACCCCCGCGGCGCGCAACTCATTTACTTCTGCATAACGTTGGGCAATAATTTCATCTAAGGCATTGTTGTGTTTTTCAACTGGTTTCGTATTTTCCATAAAGTCCTCATAAAAACAGCCGCCGCATATCGCGGGCGGCTTGAAATCGAGTTCCGGGACAAATTTCCGGTTGGTAAGCCCGCTGTGACAGCAGGTTTTTCAAACTAAAATGATTTCTTTCTAGGCGTTGGCGACTGAGCGTATACTGTAAAAGGGCGGAGCCCGAGGTATCCGAAGGAGCCAAGAACAACGAAAGAAATTATTTTAGGAAGAAAATTTTTCCGGGACAAGGACTCGAACCTTGAATTAATGCTCCAGAGGCATCCGTGTTACCATTACACCATCCCGGATTAACGTTCATATTATAGCAATTTCCGTATCCCGCGGGCAATTGGTGCACTATGTGCAAAGCAGTTTGCCCACTTGGGCATACATTTTAAAACCCGTACACGAGGTACGGGTTCTAAAATCTGCGCCCACCAAGCGGTGTTCTACCGACGATGGAGTGACCAAAATAGTGCCCTATTTCTTTATAGTTCTCTATCGCTAACTTTGCGAAAAATGGCGCATATTTTCTACAACCGCCCGGGTTCAACTTTTGATAGTGAAGAAAGCGATTGAATCCCATAAACCAAGATATAGCCATAAAAATGATATAATAGGTACATAAAGACATATGCTGAAAAATAACACATTCCTTGTTTTAATTTCCAAAATAAAGATCTTATGGAATTGTTCCATAGGGATGTATGGTGGTTCGCGTCAGTATGATGTATTGATTGATAACAATTTATGTAGTATTTAAAACAGAGGGCACCAATTTGGTGCTCCTTTTTTTGGAGAAAAAAATGAAAACATTAGTATTAACATTTAATTTGCTTGGTGGCCTAGGGGTCTTCCTGCTCGGCATCAAAATGATGAGCGACGGGTTGCAGAAAGCCGCCGGAGACCGTTTGCGGCGGATTATTGCCCGTGCTACTACCAACCGTTTTACGGCCACTCTGTCCGGTATTTTAGCCACTTCTATTATTCAATCGTCTTCCGCCACTACCGTCATGGTAGTAGGGTTTGCCAGCGCGGGACTGCTTAGTTTATCCCAATCGTTAGGTGTTATTTTCGGGGCCAACATTGGTACTACTACGACGGCATGGTTGATTAGTATCCTTGGCTTTAAAGTAAAAATTTCTGCCTTTGCCATGCCTATGATTGGCATTGGGTTCTTTTCGCAATTTATTAAAAAATGGCCGTTAGCACGCCGTATCGGAGAAGCCATGGTGGGGTTTGGGTTGCTGTTTTTGGGTTTATCGCTTATCCAAGGGGCGTTGCCCGATATGCAAAACTCCTCCGCTGTGGTGGAGTGGATTGTTAAATTCCGCCCCGATACACTTTTTTCTTTACTAGGGGTAATCGGTGTAGGAACCGTGCTGACGGTACTCCTCCAATCCTCCAGCGCGGTTATGGCGGTTACGCTTACTTGTGCCGCCAAAGGACTTATTGACTATCCCACCGCTTGTGCCCTTGTTTTGGGCGAAAATATTGGTACCACCATTACAGCCAACATTGCCGCTATCGGTGCTCCGCGTATTGCTAAACGGGCCGCGTTGGGGCATATGCTTTTTAATGTGCTTGGGGTAGTGTGGGCGGTGGTATTTTTCCATCCTTTTTTGGGGTTGATTGATTGCTTTGTACCCGGAGCAACTACAGGAAATAGTCCAGAAGTTCTTTTGACTAGCATTCCTTATCACTTAGCCGCATTTCATACCACGTTTAACATTATAAATACAAGTATTATGCTTATGTTTATAAAACCGTTTGAAAAACTGATTTTATTTCTCGTGCCTGTCCAACGTAACGAACAAAACCAAACCGAACTGCGCTACTTAAAAGTAGGGGTTACCACGACGCCGGAATTATTCATCGGTGCGGCTCGTAAGGAAATTGACCTTATGGCAGGTATGGTCGGTTCTATTACGTCTAAGTTACTACATGCGCTAAAAGCCGATTCCAACGCTTTGTTTGAAGAACTTGTACAAGACATATACGCGCAAGAAAAAGCCAGCGATACATTGGAGTATAAGATTACCGAATTTTTAAAGAATTTGACCCACGAGCAACTTTCCCGCGATATGGTAAACGAAATCATGCGACTTTTGGATCAAACCACGTATTTGGAAAAAATAGCCGATCATGGGGAACGTATTGCTAAACTGCTCACCAAAGCGCATGATATCCAGGCATTTAATACGCAAGATTATGAGCGATTGGGAACCATTGGTCAACAGGTGCGTAAGATTATCAAACACGTGCGTTCCACTATATTGCCCGCCGCACAGTTGGATAAAGCAAGAGTTTTAGCATACGCCCGTGAGCAAGAAGACGTGCTAAATAATATGCGGCATGAACTGCGCGAAGAGAAGACATCTAACGACTTTACAAAAAATCAAATATCCCCGGCAGGACTCACACTCTATGTGGATATCCTAACCAGTTTTGAGAAAATGGGCGATTATGCCTTAAACGTGGTAGAAGTGAATACAGACCAACCGAAACACTAAATTATAATATCCAACAGTATGAAAAGCGGCACCCCTGTTTATAGAACTTAACATTACGTCAGGGCGGTGAAATGGTGCCCATTATAGTGACCAAAAAGTGACCATCGTTTGCATAGTTCTCTATACATAACGTTGCTAACTTTGCCAAAGTTCTCGTCGGTGTGGCAACATAAGAAGAAAACGGAGCGGACTTGAACCGGAATTTGGCTAATTTTGGGGTTAAGTGTGATTAGTTCTCGACGAGAAAAAATTAGGCCCCGCGATTGCGGAGCCTAAAATTTCCTGCGCCCATCAGGACTTGAACCTGAAACCCACCGATTATGAGTCGGTTGCTCTAACCAATTGAGCTATAGGCGCTAACTTTATCTATTATAACAAATTGTGAACTTCTTTTTGTCGGCTCCTAAAATTGCTACAATATATCCTACGGGGCATGGCCCAATGGTAGGGCGTCCGCTTTGGGAGCGGAAGGTTCCGAGTTCGAGTCTCGGTGCCCCGATTTTAATCATGATTACCCAAACGAAGTTACCTTATTTGACTTATTTTCACCGTCCCAGCCGCGGTTATACATTTAGTGCCGACGGAGAAAATCATACAATTCTGTCTCCGGTGCTGGAGACAGCCGTTCCTTTCTCTTCTTTTGTGATGTCTGTCAATTACAATCCGCGCCCCAATAGTTGGTTGCTAGCTGAAGTGCAGGTGCGCCAAGGGGAAAATTGGAGTCCGTTTTTTAAGTTGGCGTTTTATTCGGAAAAATTAAACCATAGTTTTGAATTGCAAACCTGTGCCGCCGGAGAAATGCACGTGGACGTGTTACATTTGTTTTCTGCGGCAAATGCCTATCGCTTTTTATTAACGGTACATGGCGATGCGGATGTACCCGCCGTTTGCGTTTGTTTAACAGATGCCGAAGCAGAACTGCCGGATTGCGCAGATATGTTACCGGCCGGCAAGCGGCATACTCAAGTGGAGCCGATTTCCCAAATGGAGCTACCTATCGAGCCGCTGGAACGGGAACGAGTGTGTAGCCCTACTTCTTTGTGCATGGCGATGCGGGCATTAGGGGTGCAAGCCGATCCTTTGGAAACGGCGCGTGCCGTGTACGATGACCGAGCACGTATCTATGGGAACTGGACGTTAAATACGGCCTATGCCTGCCGGTGCGGACTAGACAGTTGTGTGACGCGTTTCCACCGTTTAGCCCAACTGGAAGATTTTGTGTCCCCAGAGAGTGTGGTACTGGCCAGTATTGCCTACAAGGGCGGAGAATTGACCAATGCCGCCGTCCACAAAACGCCGGGGCATTTGGTGCTTATTTGCGGATGGGAAAACGGTCAAGTGTATGTGGCCGATCCGGCCGCGGCGCACCAAGCCGATGTGTTGCGTACCTATGACGCACAAGAATTTGCCCGCGCGTGGCTACAAAATAAACGCGGCATTGCCTATTTAGTGAGGAAAAAATGAAAAAAGTAATTATCGCTCTGATTTGTTTTGTCGGGTTAACAACCGCGTGCCAAAAAGGTCCGGATACTGGCACCTTGGTTGTGGCGCATAACGGAGAAATGCAATCTTTAGATCCGGTGTTTTCCTATGACGGGGTTACACAGGGAATGATGCTCAATGTATATGATACTTTGCTGAAATTTAACGGCAGTTCTATGAATGAGTTTTTGCCGTCCGTTTCTGAGCAGGTGCCTTCGGTGGAAAACGGTTTGATTTCCAAAGACGGTTTGACGTACACCTTTCCCATTCGCAAAGGGATTTTGTTTCATGACGGAACGGAGCTGACACCGGAAGACGTGCGCTATTCTTTACTACGGTTTATGCTTTCCGATGTGGCGGGCGGGCCGTCTTCTTTACTGCTCGAACCCGTGCTGGGGATTACTTCTACCCGCGACGAAAAAGGAAATATCGTGGTGGATTTTAAGGAAGCCGAAAAGGCGGTGCAGGTGGACGGACAAAATGTAGTGGTCCGCTTGAAACAACCGTTTGCTCCGTTTTTGGGCATTGTGGCCCGGTGGGGTTATATTACTCCTAAAAAATGGGTAGCCGAACACGGCGGTTGGGACGGAACGGAAGAAACATGGAAACAATTTAATAATTTTGAAAAACAAGATTCTTATTTGTTTGACCATATGAATGGCAGCGGGCCGTTTAAACTGGTGCGGTGGGATATTTCGGGCCGCAAACTATTATTGCAAGCCCATGAAAATTATTTTGCCGGGGCCCCCAAATTGCAACAAATCCATATGATGACCGTCACGGAACCGAGCACCTTGCGTCTGCTACTGGAAGGGGGAGAGGCCGATGTGGTGGAAATTCCCGCGCAATTTGCCAAACAACTGGAAGGAAAAGCAGGCGTGACGGTCTATGATCATTTGCCGCGTTTACGCACCGATCCGGTGATTTTCTTTACCAAAAACATTCAAATCAAAGGCAATCCGGATGTGGGGTCGGGCCAGTTGGACGGACAAGGGATCCCCGCTGACTTTTTTGAAGACAGTGATGTGCGAAAAGGCTTTGAATATGCGTTTGACTATGAAGCATTTTTGAGCCAAGCTATGGAAGGCCGCGGAGAGCGTGCCTATGGGCCGGCTCCGGCGGGACTGGTGCCGGATACCGCGCAGGGCAAGCATTATAATTTTGATTTGAAAAAAGCCGAGGAACATTTCAAAAAGGCCTATGGCGGAGAGTTGTGGGACAAAGGTTTTGTGCTGACCATTACCTACAACACCGGCAGTGTGGCGCGCCAAATGGCGGCCGAAATGCTGAAGAAAAATGTAGAAAGTTTAAATCCTAAATTTAAAGTGGAAGTGCGCGGGGTGATGTGGGCTTCCTTCTTAGAAAAAACAGCTGCGCGGCAAATGCCTATTTGGGTGCGCGGCTGGGTGGCCGATTATGCCGATGCGCATAATTTCTATTTTGCATTTTTACATTCCGACGGACGCTATGCCTTGGCGCAAGGATATAAAAACCCGCAAGCCGATCAGCTCGTACGGGCAGCGGTGAGCGAAACCAGTCCGTCCAAACGTGCGAAATTATACCTGCAATTGCAAGATTTAGCTTATGAAGATGCGATGCAGATTTATACGGTGCATCCTACCGGTTTGTGGGCCATGCGCGACCGGGTGAAAGGGTTTGTGGATAATCCGGTGTACATGGGGATTTATTTCTACCCGATGTATAAGTAGCGTCTACTTTCTGTTTTAGATAATCTTTCTTTTCCTTTACTTTTTCCCAAAAACAAAACAACAAAAAAGGTCAGGTTTACCTGACCTTTTTTGTGTTGTGCGAGAGATTTAAGGAAGAATATAATTCCACTCACCACCCGTGTTGTATATTGCTCCAGCTTTTTTGCAGACCTCTCCATCGTAGTTATCCATACAATAAAATGCAGGTGATATACACATATCGTAACTAGATCCTGTTAAAACGACTGAATATTCCATATCTCCAGTTAGTCTGTCAGCATATAAAACACAGCCAAAACTTTTACTAGAACAAGGGGCGCATTCATCCATGTAAATATCCCAGTTTTTTGTAGCTACATGGGAATAGTTCCCTTGTTTGGTATGAGTTCCTGTTAATTCTATACTTAATTTGTCAAAATCGGGAGTTCCTCCAGTACTATCTCCTGTCTCTAGTATGTATATATCTTCAGCGTCAGATATTGCTTTAAGTAATATTTTAGCTTCTGATATTCTGCTCTTTTCCACCGCTTTTTCATATTGCGGCAAGGCAATGGCACTTAAAATGCCGATAATTAACACTACCACTAGTAGTTCAATGAGGGTAAAACCTCGTGTTAATTGTTTCATATTATTCTCCTCATCTGTTTTAGGAAATAATATGCAAAAACGGCCGATTGCTTGAAGGATACTCAATCTCCAAAACAACCAGCCGTGGTCTGCCGCGCCCGAAGGTGCGGCAAACACTCAGCACAGTTGGGTCTCGAGTTCCAACTGTGCTTAACACGACTGCTTTTGGATTGAGTATCGCCTTTAGCGCCGCTAAAAGCATTTACAGCTTTGCTGTAACTCCAAAAACAGATTAAATTGTAATACTACCTAATCAGTATAACAAATTTTCTCTCATTTGCCAGTCTAGTGGCTCTTTTGCTATAATATGGTGCGGGGTAGAGAAGCCTGGTATCTCGCAAGGCCCATAACCTTGAGATCACTGGTTCAAATCCAGTCCCCGCAATAGATTTTATAACCGCTCGAATCGGGCGGTTTTTTCATAGCTTATTTTTTATGTACAATTTATAGATAATAAAAGAAGAGAGGGTTAGAAAAATGAAGCAACTTGTATTTGTGGGTAATCACAAAAATTTTAATGCCTTGCGCCTGGCCGAACAACTGGCGCAGGTATTGCAAAACGGCGGACAAGAAATAATGGTGGGCGGCGCGCGCGGGAAACTGCCGGAGCAAATGCCTTTTGCCACGTTAACACTAGGTGCTACTGCCTCTGCCAAATCATGGGCGGCGGCTTTACAAAAAGCCGGGGTTGAGAGAGTGATTTCATTAGGTAGCTTACTTATATGTGAAGCGGCAGCCGCTGTTAAATTGCCATACTTGTATGTAGAACCGGAAAATTTGAAAGAAGAAAAACCGGTCAAAAACAAAAAAGCTATTTTAAACAAAGCCAAAAAAGTAATCGTACTGGGGGAAGGCAATAAAGCGTTGGACAAAAAACAATACGGTATCAATGCGGTACGTGTGAAAAATCCGGCTGTATGGGTAACGCATGGCTTAGGCAATTGGCCGCAGGCTTTCAAAAAATCTAATAACATTGTGGCGGCCGGGACCTTAGGTAAAAAGGGCGGTATCGAAGGCTTGTTGCAAATATGGGCACGGCTGTCTCCTTTGCACCCTAGCTGGCATTTGACCATCTGCGCCGATGGCACCGGCAAGGCTGCTTTGCAACGGTTTATTGCCAAACATAATCTGCAGGATAGCACCGAGTGGCTGCCTGCCTCTCAGGTGCGCCCTTTGCTGGCCTATGCGGATATTTATGTGCATCCTGCTTTAGAAACGGCCGGCGTGGAAAGTGTATTAGATGCCATGGCCAGTAAACTTCCGGTATTGGCCTTAGAGGCCTCCGGAGCCGATGCGTTTATCGCAGATAATGTGAACGGCAAATTAGCACAGGTAGACAGCTGGGAAGGGGCATTAGACGAGCTGATGGTAGATTGGGGAAAGCGCGTGGGGCTAGCCGTAGAAGCCGCTAAAATGAAAGACCGTTTTCCGTTTGAAGTATTTGCCTCTTTTTTTGAAGAAGCATGATGGATTGGGAAAGTGATAAAACCCGCGTAGAGCTGGCGGAACTGGAAACTTTTTTAGAATTGCACGGGCGCGATTGCCGCGTCGTGCGGTGGGCGTTTGCTTACCGCAATCTGCGCAATAAAATCTGGTGGCAGTGGCGGCGTCAATTACTTTCTTACTTCACAAAAAGTCCTGTTAAAGACAATCGTTTACACGTTTATTGGCACTTGCGCGGCGGCATCGGGGATGTGGCCGCGCAACGTGTATGTGTGGAAGCGTGGCGAAAAAAACTTCCTAACGCCGTATTTTACTACTATACCCAAACACCGGGCGCGGCCGAAATGTTATGGCAAACCGATGATAAAAACATTATGCTCGGCGGCGGGCAAAATCCGCTTTGGTATCGATATGATTTGGCTTTTGAGGTATGCTTGTCTTTTCGTACGGTACACGTGAATAAAAAACGCGTGCAACAGGTAGCCCCGGAGATTTTGCCTGTAGTGGAAGAAAGCCTGCGCCGTCAAAAACGGTTGGCTTTTTTGGTAGAAGACAATTATATGTGCGATGATGTGTTGGGACGTTTTCTGTATCATCATCAGCAACAGCAAATAGAAGGGCAACGTTATTTAGGGGCAGTGGACTTTGACGTATATCAGACCGGCCTATTACCTACGAGTTTGCGCGATCCGAAAGTGTTGGAAAAATTCGGATTAACTGGAAAAAAATATATCACTATTCATAGCGGAATTAATGTAAATGCCGACCTGCGCGGCAGACATCCGCTTAAATGTTGGCCCGAAGAAAAATGGCATGAATTTGTGCGTTTATTTAAGGCCGCCTATCCCGATGTTTTGGTAGTACAATTGGGCGGACCGGTAAGCCCCAGTTTTGATTTTGTAGATATATGTTTGACCCACAAAACACACCTAACTGATATTGCCGCGATTATTGACAATGCGTGGTTGCACGTAGACGGGGAAAGCGGTTTTGTGCAATTAACCCGTTGGTTACGTACCAAGGCCGTTTATTTTACCGCGCATACTTCGGCTCAATTTTTCGGTCAGCAGAAAAATCGTGCAGTTTCTTGCCAAAAGTGTGAGTATTGTATGTGGGTGGGCGGCCCAAAATGGTACACAACTTGCCTGTGCGGACATAAGACCTGCCAGAACTTAGATGTGATTACCCCGCAAATGGTGTTGACTGCCGTAAAAGAAGAACTAAAATAACCGTTTGATGATTTTGGATGCTTCGGTCGTGTTTAAAAAGAGTTGCAAATCACGGCTTTTATAAGAAATAACCAGCAGTACAATTACAAATACAGATCCGCAGAAAAGCAGATTTAAGAACGGGTTACTACCTCCAAAAAACATACGTACAATTGCTGCCGGCACCAGCGCGATTACGTTAATGGCTAGCAAGCGCAACATCTCCCAAAAAGAACGAAAATAATTGATAAACGGAAAGTATTTTTTGAACATAAAATAGCTTAGTATAAAGCTAAATACCAGTTCGCCTATAATAAAATACGGATAGCTAAACGGTCCCCACACCGGCATATATGAAAATACCATAAACGTAAATGCCAAACTAGACGTAAGAGAATAGGGCAGACATTCTTTCACTTTCAGCCACGCGGCAATGGTATTACTTTGCAGGCCCGCCGGCACCATTAGAATAATTACAAAAATCATCGGCCGTAAAAAAGCCACCGTGTCGGCCGCGTTCCACGCATTAAAATGACCGTGTTCGAAGAAAAGCGACACAATATCAACTGCGAAATAAGCGGTAAATACGGCTAGCGGTGTGAGCAAAAACAAAAGCAAGTGATTGGTCGACAGGTAATTTTTGTTATAGACATTAATTTGACCTTTAGCGGCATTTTCCGTCAGTTCGATTTTGGAAACATTTATCACGCGGTTAGTGATAATTTCAGAGGGGGAGTCAGTCAGTTGTCTGCAATAATTTAAGGCACTGACAATACCTGCTCCCATCCCGGAAAGAATATACATCGGCAGTAAACTATTCACAATACCCATAATGCCTAAAATTTGGGTGCCCAGTATATTTTTTTGGGCGCGTGCCGGCAAATGAAAGGGTTTGGGAACAAAATCCCAGTGTAAGCGGGTGAGCAGTATCCAAATCAGCACGATAAGTTGTATGACATTGGCGGCCAAAAAGCCGTAAATCATACAAATAATACCCAGCTGTTTGCCCCATATCAGTAAAGCCAGTAGCGGACAAAGGGCGTTGAGCGGCCCTAGTAAAGCCACCGCAAAAAATTTGTGCATTTCCACGACAGGCGTCAAATAATACACCAGTATTTGGGTGGCAAATAAGAAAAATGCAGTAGCCAGTAAAATTTGTTCCTGTTGCAACAGTGCAAAATCAAACCGAGAAAATAAGCCGGTAATTTGCACCGGAAATAATAAACCCAAAACTCCCAGTCCCAATGCAAGGAGCAAATAAACATAAAATCCGGCTGTCAAAAAAGATTTGCTTTGTGCGGGGTTTTTCTCTGCCAGAAACATGGCTTCGGGGATGAGCACCACGGTATTAATGCGTTGCAGAAATGTAATGCCAAAGCCCATGAGCATAATCAGGTAAAAATACACGTCGGTATGGGTGCTGGCTCCGAAATAAATCGCAATTAAAATGCTACTGGCAAAAGAGGTCAATTTCCACAACGCTGTTGAGCCGACTGCCAGTGCCGCACCTGTTTTGTAAGAAGTAGTTTTTAAAAGGGAAATCATATTTGATATTATATTATTTTAGGAGAATAAATAAATGACTACTCAATTTGAACCAGTTATCGGTCTTGAAATACATGTACAGTTGGCCAGCAAAACCAAAATGTTTTGCACGTGCCCGAACGGAATGGATGAGAGTTCCGGCCCCAATACGGAAATTTGTCCCCGTTGTAGCGGTCAGCCGGGCACCTTGCCCGTGATGAACGAAGGCGCCGTACGTTTAGGCGTGCGCGCGGGACTAGCGTTGGGTTGTAAGATCAATGAAGTATCTTCGTTTGAGCGCAAACATTATTTCTATCCGGATTTGCCCAAAGGCTATCAAATTACCCAGAACGCTCATCCGGTCAATGGCCGCGGAGAAATAGAAATTACATTTGGACCCAAGACAAATCTTCAAAAGAAAAAAATCGGCATCCACCATGCTCACTTGGAAGAAGACGCCGCCAAGTCTTCCCATACGGCAGAATATTCGGTGGTAGATTATAACCGTGCAGGTTGTCCGTTATTAGAAATTGTATCTATGCCGGATATGCGCTCAGCCGATGAGGCCTATGCCTATTTGACGGAAATCAAACGGTTGATGAAATGGGTGGACGCTTCCAACTGTGATATGGAAAAAGGCGAACTGCGCGTGGACGTCAACGTATCTCTGCGCCCGGTCGGTCAAGAAAAATTTGGTACCCGCACCGAGATTAAAAATCTAAACTCTTTCAAAGCCGTACGCGATGCTATTAATTTTGAAATTGCCCGCCAAACCGAAGTGTTAAATAAAGGTGAGAAAGTCATTCAGCAGACTTTACTGTGGGATAAGGAGACAAACGTTACTAAACCTATGCGCTCTAAAGAAGATGCTTTGGATTATCGGTATTTTCCGGAGCCGGATTTGCCGCCTTTGATTTTACGCAAAGACCGTTTAGAAAAAATCAAAGCGGAAATGCCGGAATTACCGGCCGCCAAAGAAGCTAAATTTATGGCCTTGGGTTTATCTGCCTATGATGCAGGGGTGTTGACGCTTACGCGCCATACAGCGGAGTATTTTGAGGCAGTATTAGCCGCCGGAGCCCCCGCTAAAGCGGCCGCTAACTGGATTACCACCGATTTACTAGGTGCTTTGCACGCGGAAAATAAAGAAATTGAGGATAGTCCTATTACGGCGGCTAACTTGGCAGAGTTAATTGCCTTGGTGGAAAGCGGCAAAATTTCCCGCACGCAGGCCAAAACCGTATTTGAAAAAATGTATCAAACTGGAGAAAAGGCTGGTGTACTAGTGGAGAAATTAGGGCTTTCTCAGGTGTCTGATGAAGGGCAACTTGTCGCGTGGGCACAGGAAGCCATTAACGAAACGCCCAAAGCGGTGGCTGACTTTAAAAAAGGTAACCGTGCTGCCGTTGGTGCGTTGGTGGGTGCCGTAATGCGTAAGAGTAAAGGCAAAGCCAACCCGAAGAGAATGAATGAGATATTAGTGGAATTGTTGAGTAAATAAATCAAAAAGGGAGAAAATGAAAATTTTCTCCCTTTTTTCACATATTTCAAGTGCTTACCACGGAATTGAATATACACGAGCAGAACCGTTATATACTAGTTTTCCATGAAAAAGTTTTTGGCAATAACTACCGGCTGCTCCTGTATATTGTCCTACAATTTCATGACAATTTAAGTCACCGGACAAGCGGCCGGATTGAATTTGTGAATCAGGCATTTTTTCACCGTAAATTTCAAAAGCTGTCCCTTTATAGGGACCTGTAAGTCTATCTACTGATATACTGACTCCTTTTTTAGAGTCATCTTCTATTAATATAACGGAC
>JAZNEO010000103.1:0-2685 GCA_045588685.1 Candidatus Avelusimicrobium sp.
CAAGAAAGCATATCCGTGCAAACAGGAAATATCATTTTCGCAAATTTGCAACTTATCATAATTACACAAAAACTTAATTTGGGGCGGCCGCGTGGAAACCGTCATAGTCACCTTCGTCCAAGTACCCTTGGTATTGATATCCAGTTTTAAACTCCTCAAACTTAAAAAACGCACCATACCCGGGTTATTAAACCCCAAGTATTCCTCCACTTTCTTTTTAATATCTTTTTGCAAGAAACGGCGGTCCCAACGGGATAAGGCATCCGTTGTATGGCTCTGTAGTTGGTAGCGACGTGCCGCATAAAAACCCGCAATTTCCATCTTTTGAGTCAAAACCAAAAGGCCAAAAATTTTGATAATAAATAGAATGAAAATAACCATTACCGGAAACAGAAGAACCGTTTCGGTAGTAGCTTGACCTCGGCAGGAAAAATTATATTTTCTCATACACCCACCTTCACACTATATTTCGGAAGCGGATTAGGCCACAGACAATTATTACCGCTGCGCGGGCACGTAACGTATACCGTATTTTTCACATACGGCTGGTACTTGGCAGTGATATTGATATTAAAACGGTTTTCCGGCACCACATATTTTTGCTTCAAAGTAACTCCTCTGGCTAATTGTTTCAAACGGGAACGGCTGGAGGCATCCAGATAAGCAAATTGAAACAATTTTGTTTTAATGATATTGTTAAAATCTAAATCAATCGGGTATGCACCGGAATGGTAAGTGGACCCCTCAAAATCCGCCGTTACATAAAAGCGGCCGCGTTCAATTTCAAACGGAACCGTTTCCAACTCAAAACGATTTAGAACAGCCGCCCCCTGCTGACCGCACTCAGATTTACGGCAATCTTTCGTGTTTAGAAAGATCCCTTCCCGAAACATACGGCTCTTTTTGATGGTATCCTTGTACACATAATTCTGGGAGGCATAAATAGAACCTGTGCGAATAAAAATAGTCAAATAATTCTTGATCTGATCCAGTCCGCCTTTATTAGCACTAAAGAAATAATTGTCCGCAATTTCCTTATCGGACAAAACATAGTATTGGCCTCCCTCCTTTTCACTTTTCTCTATTTCCCCTTCTCCGTCGGCAGCGGAAGGCTCTTCTTTCATCCAATTTTTTCGCTTAGTACCATAGTATTGAAAATCCCAGTTATCAGATGCAGCTGCCGGAGTCGGATTTGCAATAGCTTTCTCAGCATGGTCCGGTCCACTGGCCGGAAAAGCTCCTGCACGGTAGAACACATCAAACACGGTCAACTTATCACTCATTTTGGAGGTTTTTTTGGGGGTAAGCGACTTGTTCATCGTCCGCATTACGCGGTAAGGCAAGTTCCCGTTCACCATCGCGGTTGCATTTAAGTAAGTGCTGGCAGTGGACATTTGGGCATAAGCGGCATTATCTAAGGCAAACTGCTGACGCACCTTAGTCATAGATAACTTAGAGGTTTCAAACAACAAATAGATAACCAGAATGAAAATAGGCGCCAGCATTACCGCCGGCAACAAAATTTGTGCTTGCCGGCTGTGCAGAGTTTGCTGACAGATACGTAAAAATGTTTTCATTTGGTCAATAATTGCCCGATAAACATAAAAAACCACTTCACAATATCCTTGTGAAATGCCGAAATAAAAGCCGACAAAATCACCAATATGCTGCTGAGCATCAGCACATATTCAATGGTAGCTTGGCCGCGGCGACTTCTACGCGCCAGCCGCAGCAATGCTTTTACTTGGCGCATAAACGACGTTTACTCCTCATCTGGGAATGTATTTCCTTCTGAGGAAATAAGTCCTTTTTCAATAGCCTTCACAACGGCTTCGGTGCGGCTACTAACTCCCAATTTATGAAAAGCACTGTTGAGATGATTTTTAATCGTTTTCACACTGCAATCGAGTGCCTTGGCTAACTCTTTATTACTCAGCCCTTTGCCCAACAAATCCATGACCTTGATTTCCGTTTTAGTTAAGGTGGCCTGACTGGGAGCACTGCCGGGGCCCATATTGCGCAGTCCGCTAAGCAGCTTACCCATCAACTGTTGCGGAATCATCAATCCCTCTGTGGTAAATGTTTTAATCGCGTTAACGAGCTCGGCCGCCGGTAACATTTTAGACAAATATCCATTGGCTCCGGCTTGAATAGCATCCAATACATGGGCTTCATCTTCAAAGGACGAAAGCATGAGTACGTTCACTTCAGGCACCACTTCCCGAATTTTGCGAGTAGCGGCAATGCCGTCGAGCTTAGGCAGCTTAATATCCATGAGCACCACATCTGGTTTGAGCTTTTTGGCTTGCGCTACCGCTTCCAACCCGTCAGCAGCTTCCCCAATGACCTCTATCCATTTTTCGGAATTTAATACATCCCGTATTCCTTCGCGAAATAGAGTTTGGTCATCTGCAATTAACACTTTCACTTTTTTCTTTTTCGTGGTCATATTATTTTGCTCCCGTTCAAAATTCACTCAGCTTATAGTCCGCTGATGGGCAACGTAAAATTGAAGGTGGCCCCTAAGCCTAACCCATCACTCTGCGCCCAAATCCGCCCGCCGTGATTGACAACAATGTCCTTGGCAATAGACAGACCCAGTCCTAAGCGGCCTACCCGGCTTTTATCTCCCAGTTGCATAAAACTGGTAAATAACTCCGGCGCTTTTTCCGGATCAATACCATC
>JAZNEO010000104.1:0-2029 GCA_045588685.1 Candidatus Avelusimicrobium sp.
TCTTGACGTGCAATCTGATATTTTTCGCGCATAATCGCAAAGAGTTCCGCTTGCTTGACGGTATCGATGCCCAAATCCGCTTCCATATCTAAATCTAAGTCGAGCATATCTTCCGGATAGCCCGTTTTTTCAGATACAATAGCCAAAATGTCTTTTTGTACATCGGCTTCCGCTAAGCTGGGCAATGCCGCCTTCGGCGCAGGAGCAGGTTGAACTGCCGGAGCAACAGGGGCCGGTGCGGGCTGAGCAACTGGAGTTACCGGTGCCGGAGCAACAGGTTGTTGTGCTACCTGAGTAGCTTTCGGTTGCACTTTATTTACTTTATCTACAAAGGCCTGAGAACCTTCCATCACCAGAGAGGGTTTTACACCATGCTGATAATTATCTTTGATACGTAAAGTGTTCTGCACTACTTCCAAGACCGGATTCTGTTGGCCGGAAATTTCTTTGAGCCACGCCGTATTTTTGGTGGAATCACAGATACGCGGTTCTCCCACATTCCACTCTTTTTCCAGTAGTGTCATACCTAATTGGGAGCCAAAGCCGGCTGCCAAGCGCAAGGCATATTTAAAGTCATAATGGCCGCCTTTACTTAAGGTAATGCCTTCCAGTTCTGGGTCGGCTTCCTTAAAGTTGGCAATAGGCGGCACCAGGCCTGTATTAAGACAGCGTACCGCAATCGCATCTTCCAACCCAGCGCCCATCGAGTGACCGGTAAATCCTTTGGTATTGCTGACAATCACCGAGCTGACATCTGCCCCAAAGGTAGATTTCAAGGCATAGGCCTCGGCACTGGCAGAACCGCCGCGTGCCGGCGTATAGGTTTCATGAGAAATGAAAACTAATTGTTTGGCAATATCACTACGATTCAGTCCATACTCTTTTTCAGCTGTAGCCACCAAACGGTTCATCACTTGTGCCACATGTCCGACATCTAAACGAGTCACGTGGAAACCGCTGTTGGCAATTTCACTAGCTAACAGTTTGGCCAGCGGTTTCATACCTCGTTTAGCTACCTCGCCTTCGTCTTCTACTACCAAGGATACCGCGCCCATTCCCACGATCATACCATTGCGGCGGCGGTCAAACGGCAAAGCAGCCTTGGCCACATCGCCCTCGGTGGTCGCCGCTCCGGAGGCTAAGAAAGCGGTTAAAATCCATTCTGATACATTATCATTGGTAATATCATCTGCACCAATTACAATGACACGTTTGCAGCGCCCCAGCTTGATCCAATCTTGGGCCAATGCCACCGCTTGTGCAGTAGAAGCACAAGCAGAGCTCATCGCCAAAGCAGGGCCGCGTGCGCGAATCCATTGACAGAAATGGCAGTGTGCAATGATAATGGTTTTCAAAATAAATTCAGAAGTGAAAGCCTGCGGTTCAATTTCTTTATCCTTGAAGGTATTGTTATACCAAGTTTCAATTTCCGCTTTTAAGGCCGGATCGGAAATTTGGGCAATAAAAGTGTCACAGAAAGCCCGCACTTCTTTGGCTGTTTTATTATTGAGCAGTCCGGTGACCCGTTTAGTTAAATCTCCCATCATACTGTTGGCAACCGGGAAAGCAGACGTAAAGATAACGCCCGTTTCATCAATCATTTCCGCCGGCAAGCCCCAACGGTCCGGCAAGTAACCGCCCGTAGAGGTAGGTTTATAATATAGTACCAATGGAATTCCGGCATCTTTCAAAGCTAGCATACCTGCCGCGATGGCCAGTTGGAAACTGCGGTCCATAGAACGCACCCATTTAGCAGGAAGACCAAATTCTTTTTCTAAATCAAATGCACCGCTTTTGGCATAGAGTTTAATAGCTTGACTGGCAGACGTCAAACGCTCAAAATGGTGGTTACCGTCTTTAGATTTGACAACAAATTCAACATGTTTATCAATTTGCTTTTGTTGAATATCAGAAGATACAGGCTCAATCATATTGCGGCCGGATAAAATTTCGTCTAACACACCGTCGCGGAAAACCCGGTCCCAACTGCCCGGGCCGCCAGCGGCAATACCGCTGATTACGACATTTT
>JAZNEO010000105.1:0-4051 GCA_045588685.1 Candidatus Avelusimicrobium sp.
CAGATGTATTACAAGCAAATACTTCTCTGCGTTGGTACTACGGAGAAACCCCACAAGTATGGACGGCTTCTTTACAAAAACTACTTCAAGAAAAAGGCGGCGTATGCCTGCTGAAAGCTTCCAGAAGTATGCAATTTGAAAATCTACTTAAGGAGATCTAAGTCATGCTATATTATTTGTCTTTATTCACTGACGATATTAGTTTTTTAAATATCTTCAATTACATTACATTCCGCACCGGTGGCGCAATTATAACTTCCTTTGTGCTTTCACTAATTTTTGGACCCAGTTTGATTGCTAAATTGCGTGCTTTCAAAGTACAACAAATTGAACGGGAATATGGTCCAGCCTCTCATTTGGCTAAAAATGGTACTCCGACTATGGGGGGATTGCTCATTTTGTTTACCTTGCTGATTAGTGTGTTCTTTTGGGCGCGGTTGGACAGCCCGTATGTCAGACTTATGTTATTTACGACGGTCAGTTTGGCATTTGCCGGCATTTTAGATGATTACACTAAGCTGGTCAAACGTAACCCGGAAGGCATTCCTTCTTCCGTAAAATTAACTATTCAATTAATTACGGCTGTAGGAGTAGTAGGGTATTTGGCTTTTAATCCTCCCAATGGAGAATATGCCACTTCTTTGATTATTCCTTATGTCAGCAAAACCTTTATTGACCTATCCGCTTTTTATTTGGCGTTTTCCATGTTGATCATTGTAGGGGCTTCCAATGCAACGAATCTGACCGATGGATTAGATGGGCTAGCCAGCGGATGTATGGTATTTGCGGCAATTACCTACGCGGTGTTTGCTTACCTGGCCGGTAACATAAATTTTGCGGACTATTTGAAAATCATTTATGTTCCGGGGGCCGGTGAAATTTCCGTATTTTTAGGGGCACTGGTCGGTGCTTGTTTGGGATTTTTGTGGTTTAATGCTTATCCGGCCAATGTGTTTATGGGAGATACCAGCTCCTTGTTTTTGGGGGGAGTCTTGGGGACGGCAGCTTTGTGTGTCAAACAAGAATTATTACTCCCTATTGCCGGCGGTATTTTTGTATTAGAAACCGTTTCTGTAATGTTACAAATGGGATATTTTAAGTTGACACATGGGAAACGCTTATTCAAAATGGCTCCCATCCATCATCATTTTGAATTGTGCGGTGTCCCCGAGTCAAAAGTAATTGTCAGATTTTGGATTACGGGGTCAATGCTAATGCTACTGGCGTTAGCTTCCCTAAAGATACGTTAATATGGCTATTTTATATCATAAATCCGCATCAGGACGAGCCACAGGATATTCTCTCGGTGGAGCAGGACGAGAGGGGCGCTATTCTTTTGGTAAAAAACCCCGCAAAGGAGCTCCGGCTTGGCAATGGTTGCAGATTGATAAAAAATTAGCTTTTATTTGCTTTGTCTTTTTATGTTTTGGCTTAATTTTCACTTATTCTTCTTCGGCCTTCGACTCCACAGCTTACTTTAAGCGGCAGCTGATTTTTGATCTTATAGGGGTGGTGGCTGCCTTGTTTTTAAGCCAGACTTATACGCGTCTACAGGCACATTTTAAACCTATTTGGCTGATGTATATCACGTGGATTTTATTGGTGATAGTGTTGTTTACGCAGCCTATTGCCAACGTGCATCGTTGGATTAATTTAGGTTTTTTCAATTTGCAACCTTCTGAAGTGGCCAAAGTGACTTTGGTGATTTATATTGCTGATTATTTAAGCCAAGTACAAGGCAAATTAGCCCGCAATTGGCGCCTACTCATAAAGCCGCTACTTATTAGTGGCATTACATTTGCTCTTATTTCAAAAGCCCCGGACTTGGGAACCGTTATGTTGATGGCAGTGGTAGTGATGATGATGCTGTTTGTGGCAGGTGCCCGTCTAAAATATCTATTGGTGTTAGGTGTATGTGCGGTGCCCTATGTGTTGTATCAATTAATTTTTTATACGTACCGATTGGAACGTGTATTATCCTTCTTAAATCCGGAAGCTCAGGCACAAAAAGCGGGATATCAGTTGTGGCAATCCATGATTGCGGTGGGTTCCGGCGGCTGGTTTGGAAAAGGGCTTGGAAATAGTGAACTGAAATTAGAGTATTTACCGGCGGCCCATACGGATTTTATCTTTTCCATTATGAGTGAAGAATTAGGACTTATCCGCCTGCTGATTATCATCTTGTTATTCTGCTGGTTGTTGGGTAGAGGAATTGGGCTGGCACGTCTTTGTAAAAACAGTTTCCATAGCTTACTTATTTTTGGACTTACCATCACGATTTGCGGTCAGGCTTTCTTTAATATGGCTATGGCAATTGGTCTGTTGCCTACAAAAGGGATTCCGTTGCCCTTTTTCTCTTACGGCGGATCTTCAGTCATTATGACGCTGGTGATGATGGGGATTATTGCCAATTTGGCGGCGCAAGCATCTGCCCCCAAGAACCGTTACGCAGAAGAGACGACGGATTATCGTGTGAGGAATAGATAAATGAAAAATAAACGTTTTATGATTGCCGCTGGCGGAACTGGCGGGCATTTTTACCCGGGATTTTCCTTGGGGAGAACGTTAAATCAACAAGGTTGTGCCGTTCTCTTTATCGTGAGGAGGGGGGATCCTTCTTGCGAGGTTTTAAAAGAGGCTAAACTAAAGTATCAAGAAATTGATATCTGCGCTTTGCCGCGTTCCATTAATCCTTTGAAACACATTAGTTTTATGTGGCATTTTATAAAGGCTTTACGACAGACAAGCCAAGCCATCACGCAATTTAAGCCACAAGTATCTATCGGTACGGGAGGCTATGTATCGTTTCCGCTGGTCTTTATATCGTGGCTGAAAGGAATTAAAACGGCAATTCACGATTCCAATACTAAAATTGGTTTATCTAATAAAGTCTGCGCGCGTTTTGTTAATGTATTATTGCTAGGATTGCCCACACACAAAAAAATGCCGCGTAGTTTGTTGGTGGGAACGCCTATCCGTAAAGAATTTGCCGAACCTGTAAATCGTAATAAAGTATTAAAAGATTTAGGGCTTAATCCTTCTTTTCAGACGGTCCTGCTGTTTGGGGGAAGTCAAGGGGCCAAGGCCTTGAATGCGGCTTTAATAAATGCCGTAAAAAAACTGGTAGCCGAAAATGATGATATTCAATTCATACATATCAGCGGGACCCGCTGGTATCAAACTATCGTTAATCGTTATGGAAAAGTAAATCGCGTACAAATTTTGCCTTATTCCAATGAAATTTATGACCTGATCCAAGCCAGCGATTTGGTGGTATGTCGTAGCGGGGCGGGGACATTGGCAGAGCTGATTTGCTGTAAAAAACCGGCTCTCTTAGTGCCACTGCCGACCGCTGCTGCTAATCATCAGTTTTATAACGCTAAAATCTTGCAGAGTGTCGGGTGTGCCGCGTTGGTGCAGGAAGGCCCCCAATTACAGGAAGAGTTATATACGTTGATGGACCGAATTTTGAACTCAGCTAATAACTCCATATTGCAAACGATGAAAGCTAATTATGCCAAGCTAGATTTACCGGATCCTTTAACTGCCGCAGAACGAATAACGGAGTTACTTAAGCAATTATAGGAAAATATTTTCCGTTGAAAAATTTTTAAAAACTATTACAATAAGAATGAAGTAAGGAGAATTGTATGATTATCAAACAAAAAGGTTTCACGTTAATTGAATTATTAATCGTTGTATTAATTATCGGTATATTAACCGCGATTGCTTTGCCACAGTATCAAACTGCGGTAGATAAAAGCCGCTATGCTACCTTAATGCCCATGGCTAAAAGTGTTGCTAATGCCCAAGAAGCATTTTATATGAACGGTGGACACTATTCTGATGACTTGGCTTATTTAGATGTGCAGTTACCCAATGACCCGAGTGGCACCGTAGCCAATGTGGGAGACGGGTTAAAAGTAGAGATTAGTGAAGATAGCGAGTATGGCTATGTGAAAATGTCTAAAGAAGGGTTAGAAAATAATTACATTATATACCAAGATAACAGCTTAAACTACCCTAAAGAAATCCATTGTGAAGCCTTGAC
>JAZNEO010000106.1:0-1606 GCA_045588685.1 Candidatus Avelusimicrobium sp.
GCAGGGGGTAGAACCGCAATCTGAAACCGTATGGCGTCAGTCTGATAAATACCATGTACCGCGTATTGCTTACATCAATAAAATGGATCGCACGGGTGCTGATTTCTTCCGCTCTGCTAACTCCATTAAAGAAAAATTGGGCGGTAATGCCTGCCCGATCCAAATCCCCATTGGCGCCGAAGATAAATTCGTCGGTGTGGTAGATTTGGTAAAGATGAAAGGTATTATTTGGGACGGCGATCATAACGGAGCCACCTTTAACTATGTGGACATCCCGGCCGACCTGAAAGAAACCGCTGAAAAATATCGTACCGAAATGATTGAAAAACTCGCCGATTTTGACGAGAAAATCATGGAACGCTATTTGAACGGCGAAACTAACTTTACCGAAGATGAAATCAATAAGGCCATTCGTGCCGGCACGCTGACGGGTAAATTCTTCCCGGTGGTGTGTGGTTCTTCTTATAAAAACAAAGGCGTGCAGCCGCTCTTGGACTGCGTGAACCTCTATCTTCCCTCTCCTGAAGATATCCCGCCTGTAAAAGGAACCAACCCGGATAATGGTGAAGAAACCACCCGCAAAGCTTCTAACAAAGAACCGTTCTGCGGACTCATCTTCAAAGTCCAGACCGATCCTTTCGTCGGTAAACTCAGCTATTTCCGCATTTATTCCGGTGTGCTCAAAGCAGGGGACACCATTTTGTTCCCCGCCAAACGCGCTACCGAACGTGTAGGCCGTATGATGCGTATGATGGCCGATAAACGCGAAGAAGTAAAAGAACTCGGTGCCGGTGAAATTGCCGCCACGGTGGCTATTAAAAATTCGCAAGTGGGCCAAACCATCTGCTCTCCGGATGCTCCGATTATTTTGGAAAGCATCACCTTCCCGGAACCGGTTATTTCTGTAGCGGTAGAACCGAAATCTAAAGAAGACGAAGAAAAGATGGGTATTGCGCTAGGACGCTTGGCTGAAGAAGACCAAACCTTCCGCGTACGCACCGATGAAGAAACAGGCCAAACCGTTATTTCCGGTATGGGTGAACTGCACTTGGACATCATTGTGGACCGAATGAAACGCGAGTTCAACGTGCAAGCCAATGTGGGTGCCCCGCAAGTGGCCTATCGCGAAACGATTACCAAAACTGTACAACAGGAAACCAAGTTCGTACGTCAGTCCGGTGGACGTGGTCAATATGGTCACGTACTGTTGAGACTGGAACCGCAGGAAAAAGGCAAAGGGTTTGAATTTGTCAACGAAATCACCCAAGGCCGCATTCCGAAAGAATATATCCCGGCTATTGAAAAAGGTTGCCGCGAAGCGTTGGATTCCGGCGCAATTGCGGGTTACCCGTTAGTGGATATTAAAGTAGCGGTGTACGACGGGTCCTTCCACGAAGTAGACTCCTCTGAAATGGCCTTTAAAATCGCGGCTTCTATGGCCTTGAAAGACGGTGCCAAAAAAGCCAACCCGATTATTTTGGAACCGATCATGAAAGTAGAAGTGGTCGCTCCGGAAGCCAACTTAGGGGATATTATTGGAGACCTCAGCTCCCGCCGCGGTCAAATTGGTGAAATGGGTGTACGCGGAAACGTACGCTATGTAAAG
>JAZNEO010000107.1:0-5669 GCA_045588685.1 Candidatus Avelusimicrobium sp.
TCCGCCGCTTTTCCGTTATAAATAATTGTCATTCCCGAGGGTCTTTATCGGGAATCTCAGCCGCTTTCGTTTTTATAAAGGAAGAGATCCCCGATTACAACCTTCGGGGATGACAGAGGATGGTGTTTCGAGGATGACAGGGGGTGTATACAGGAAAAGACAGCACTTATAGGTCGGGGGACACCACGACAAGCGTATGAATATGCACCGGGAGGTGCATGGTCAGGCAATGCCCGACCTACAAGACTATTTATGCCGTGACGGGCTGGCGAGCAAATGACCTACCTTTCTGTCGGGCCAAGCCCGACCTATAAGATCTTGTAGATTTTTAACTTGATAAGTGAAGTTTTAAGACACCGTGACAGGCGTGGCTGTAGTGCCCACAATTTTTAAATATTGCAAAGTGTGTTGCAGCCCTACATCCACCGGAATAATGTTACGGCCATTATCTACTACAATTTCTTCTACCGGCGTGTGCCCCACCACCTGCCGCAGTTCGCTACGAGGACACGAAGCTAATAAATCGTCTAAATCTTCCCAAAAAATACCGCCGAATTTATCCGTTCCGCTACGGTGCAAGCTGATATTGAAAATAGGATGTCGGAAAAATTCATGCTTAATAGCTTCCCGAAAAACCATATTAATCATAAGGGCCACATTATTTTCGGTCAGCTCATCTAATTGCATCTTAAAAATTTTCATCAGCTTATGCGTTACGCCTGCATGCGTAAATAAAAATCCTTTATAAGCATACGCGGCGCGCACTTCAAAATCTAATACTTGGCGTTTTATTTTATCGCGCATATAACGCGCTTCTTCTTTGCCAAAACCGGAAATTAAAAAATTGCTCATGAGTAGTTCCAACTCATGATTACCCACCAGTCGAATTACTTCTCCTTGTTCGGCGTTGGCCTGTTGTTGGATTTTATCCAATAAATCATCCACTTGGCGCGGCTTAGGACCACGATCCAAAATATCTCCCATTTGTATCAACCGGTTACGTCGCCCGCACCAATTGAGCTGTCCGTCAATTAGTCCGGCATGACGCAAAACCGTTACAAACGCATCGTACTGGCCGTGCACATCTCCTACAACAATAATTTTCCTTTGTGGTCTGATGTTGTCCATAAATAATATAATAACAGTATAGCAAAATTGCCGATAATGCCGAGGCTTCTTCTATGTACATATCGCCCAAAATAATAAAACGATTTCAGCAGTTATTGGGAAGTGAGCACGTAAAAACCGATGAAGCGTCTCTGGCGTTAAACGGATACGATTGTTCGCCCAGTTGCCATCGGCCGGATGCGGTATTAACGCTGACAGATTCCTCGCAATTGCCTGCTTTATTACAACTGCTTTCCCAAGAAAAAATCCCTTTCATCACGCGCGCCGCCGCCACCAATCACGCCGGAAGTTGCGCCGCGGTGCAAGGCGGCGTGGTGCTGGAATTAAATTTTTTACGGCACATTCACCGCATTGATACGCTACACCAATTTGCAGAAGTAGATCCGGCTGTGATTACAGGGCAATTACAGGCCGCATTGCAACCGCTCGATTATTTTTATGCGCCCGATCCCGCCAGTGAAAAAGTGTGTACCTTAGGGGGCAATTTAGCCCAAAATGCCAGTGGCGCACGCTGTATGAAATATGGCAACACAGCTGACAATACTTTACAAGCCGATTTTTTACTTCCTAGCGGAGAAGCACTGGTTTTGCGGCATGACAGGCCCGGCCCGGATTGGTTGGGATTAATTGCCGGAAGCGAGGGAACACTGGGAATTATTCAAAAAATGCGTGTGAAAATCCTACCATGCCCGCCATACATTTACACCTTTTTGGTATCCTTTTCTTCTCTGGCAGAAAGTATTGAAACTGTGACGGATTTGGTAAGACACGGGCTCATTCCGCGTTGCATAGAAGCGATGGACGGAAACACCTTGCGTGCCATAGAACAAGCCGTTCCTTCCGGATATCCGTTGGCCGAAGCGGTGCTGATTATAGAAGTGGACGGCACCTTACGCCAAGTACAAACTGCCCAGCGCACTTTAGACACTTTATGTCATCAACATCATTGCCTCTCTTTTACGATGGCCAAAACAAGCACCGAACGAGAAAAATTATGGAGAGGTCGCCGCGCGGCTTATTCTGCTATGACAGCATTAGCGCCCAACATAGCGGTAGGAGACGGCACCGTACCGCGCAGTGAGTTGCCGCGTGCTTTGGCACAAGTACAACAAATTATTACCGATTACGGGGTAAAGGCGTGTTTGTTATTCCACGCGGGAGACGGAAATTTTCATCCGCAACTGGTGTTTGATGCGCGCAGCCCCGAGCAGACCCGTCAAGCCAAAAAAGCCCTGCAAGCTATTTTGAAAACTTGTGTGGATTGCGGCGGCACCATATCGGGGGAACATGGAATAGGCGTAGAAAAAAGATCTTTAATGGCTTATCAGTATTCAAAACAAACTTTGCAATTATTCCAAAAAATTAAGAATGCATTTGACCCTTATCACTTAGCCAATCCCTCCAAAATTCTTCCTGTAAATTTTGAGGAAAAAGCGCTTTCTAAGCAACCGGCACGGCCGGAAGTAATGGCCTTGCAACAAGATGTCATTCAACGGTTTCAACGCAAGCAAAAAAGCAGAATTACCGGCGGACTAAGTACAGACTCCGCCACACTTTCTACGGCCTCTTTATCGCATATTGTAGAAATTGATACGGTCAATTATACCGCCACCATACAAGCGGGAGTAACGGTAGACACCGTCGTGAAAACGCTGGCCGCTCATCAGCTTTATGCCAAATTGCCAACCAGTTTTACCGGCACATTAGGCGCACTGGTAGCCACCAAAGCCGCGCCGGAATTTATCTCTCAAATTACAGGGATAGAGGCCCTGCTTGCTAATGGAGATTTTATCTCTTACGGCGGGAAAGTGATGAAAAATGCCGCCGGTTATAATATATGCCGCTTGCTGGCCGGCTCGTGGGGGGCACTGGGAATTATTACGCAACTTACTTTCAAAATTTATGCCTCGGCTTGCCAGACAGAGGCCCTCGCACCGCAAACACCCCACGCCGACAAATTATTCATAGCTGTTAAAAAAGAAATAGATCCCGACGGACTATTTTTGTTCCCGGCATTTTCTACGGAGGCAGCATGAAAAAATATAAGTATCTAAACCCCCAACAACTCATGCCCGCCGCAGACACCTGCTTGTCTTGGCAAAATAGCGCAGCAGCTTGCACCCGCTGTCATGCGTGCAGCCGAGTATGCCCCTCTTATTTGTTACATCCTCAAGAAACGTTTTCACCCCGCGGACGAGTGCAATTAATGCGCCTAGTATTGGAAGGAAAATTAAAGAATAATCAGGCCGCTGCTCTGCTCGAACAGATGATACGCAGCTGTATGTTCTGCGCCAAATGCAGTACGCTGTGTGCGGGAACAGTCCCTGTACCACATCAACTGCTCTCCGCCGCACGGACCTATGAAATTTCTTTATTCCCGCCTTTGCTAAGGGGATGGTTTTGGTTACATTTGCGCTTTCCGAAAACCGCTACTGTACTGGTGAAATTTCTTTTCTTGTTGCGTCGATTGGGCGTGCTGGTTCTGTTGTATCCTTTGTACTCGGATTGGCTCAAACACTTGTATAAAATTTTGCCGCGCCGCCCAAAAACATTTACCAAACATATAGAAAAAACCGAACAGCCGGATCTTATTTATTTGCCTTCTTTGTATGCTCAATATGTGGATGCTTCCGTGGCGGAAAAAACCTTGCAGTTATCCCAAGCCGAGCAGCCCGTTATTTGGCAGCATACTTCCAGCGGGCTTGAATTTTACCTAACCGGCAACTCAGTGGTTTGTTTGCAAACCGCTAAAAAATTATTGGTACGTTGGGAAAATACAGTCAAACGCAAAGCACTTCCTCTGTTAACCGACAGCGTTGAAATCTATGCCTTTTTAAGACACTTGCCCTTTTTATTTGCCGCGTTGCCGGCTTGGCAAAAACGGGCGGAAAAATTAGCCGCTCACGTACATTTCGTGACGGATTATTCCTTCCCTAAACCCTCGCGAGCGCAAAGCACCTCCCCCAAAACAGCTTTGGAAGATTCCGCTTTATTATTTCCCGTAACAGAATTATCCGAACGTGCGCAAAAAATATTAAGAGCACAGGCAGGTAAAAATTTAGTAGAGTGTGGGTATAGCCGTTTTCCGTTGCCGGCAGGTGGAATGAGTGTAACGTTCCCCGCGCAGGCAGCCCAAGTAGTTCTTGAAAATGTAAAAGATATCGCGCGGCAGCAAATTGCTCAAATATATTGTTTGTCCAATTGGACCGCGCTGGAGCTAAACGCCGCCTTACAGCAATACTATCCGACGGCCAAAGCACAGCCTTTTATACACTTGTTTACTAACTATGGACCCGTTCAAGAGCGAAACACCCAAATTATCCGCCGACGAAAAGTTAAATCTGCTCGTTGAGTTTGGCGCGCGCATTTCCAGCGAAGTGCGTCTGGACAGACTATTGGATATTATTGCCAAACAAATTACCCGTATGCTTGATGTAGGCTGCTGCACCATTTACCTCAAAGACGGGGAACGCAAAGAATTGTGGTCCAAAATTGCACAGGGAAAAGGCTTGGAACATACAGAAATTCGCCTGCCGTTAGAAGGAAATACAATCATCTCTGCCGTGGCCCGCACAGGTCAGTCTATTAATTTGCCCAACGCCTATGAAGACGAACGTTTTTCGATGGCCGTAGATATGGTGACCGGATTTCGCACGCACACTTTACTAGCAGTGCCGCTTAAAAACAATTCCGGCAAAGTGCTCGGCGTATTTCAAGTGGCCAACAAAGCAGACGGCACTCCGTTTGACAAAAAAGACGAAGGTATTTTAGTATTACTGGCTACGTTAGCCGCCAGCTCTATTGAAATTGCGCGCTTGTATCAAGATGTGCACGTTGCCCAGTTGGAAACAATTTACCGTTTGGCTGTCACGGCCGAGTACCGCGATCAGCAAGATACCCGCGCGCATTTAAAAAACATCAGCATTATTTCTTATTTACTGGCACTGGCCCTCGGAATGACCAAAAAACAGGCCGAGCTTATTAAAAATGCCAGCCCTTTACACGACATCGGAAAAGTGGCCTTAGCTGATAACATTTTGCTTAAACCGGGCAAATTAACTCCGGAAGAATTTGAAATTATGAAATCTCACACGGTCTATGGTGGCCGCATTTTGGAAGGAGCCCATTCCAAAGTATTACAAATGGCACATAAAATGAGCCTGTGCCATCACGAGAAATGGAACGGTACCGGATACCCCAAAGGGCTTAAAGAAGAAGAAATCCCCTTGGAAGCGCGCATTATTACCGTGGCAGATGTGTTTGATGCCTTGTGTGTTTCCCGCGTGTACAAAAAAGCGTGGAGAACCGATGATGCCTATGAGTACATCCTGCAAGAAAGCGGCAAAGCGTTTGACCCCCGTGTCGTAGCGGCTTTCAAACGTATTTATCCGTCCGTACGAAAATTATATTCCGCACAAGTGGCCTCAACGTCTACCGGACCGGCTTTCGCGCCGGCCACTTCTACACAACCGGCCGCTAGTGTGCCGACTTCAAAAAATACTACAATATAGTGTCCTTTTGGCTTTCAACCTTAAGTACAA
>JAZNEO010000108.1:0-3468 GCA_045588685.1 Candidatus Avelusimicrobium sp.
TTGGCTCACAGAACGACATGCCTACGATCCGACTTTCTACCCCGTTAACTTGCTGTTCAATAGGAGCCGCCACCGTATCGGCAATAATTTCAGGGCTGGCACCCGGATATTGAGCCGACACCTGCACGGACGGAGGAGTCAAATCCGGATATTGTTCAATCGGAAGCGAAGTGATAGACACAATACCCGCTAGTAAAATCAGCAAAGAAATAACGGTGGAAAAAATGGGGCGATTAATAAAAAATTTAGAAAACATATCAGCCTCTTATTTCTTCTCGGTAGCGGTATCTGCGGGAGCTTGGCTACGGGTCAGCGAATCTGGCAAAACCTGCTTATCCCCTTTTTCGTCTTGCTCCAGTGCTTCTTCCAAGTTCTCTATATTCACGGCCGTAGTGGTACTGGGCACTGTTTGCTTTGTGGTGGAAGCCGGCAAGGAAAAATCTTTCGCGTTCGGGGATACTTTCATATCCGGACGGATTTTAATCAGCCCTTCCGATATAATTGTTTCTCCACCTTTTAATCCTTCTGTTACGATATACAAATTATCTTGCAGTTGTACCGTTACCGGTTGAGATTTGACCGTATTATCAGCTTGCACAATATATACCAAATTTCCTGCCGGTGTGCTTAAGACAGCGGAAGAGGGAATTAATACGGCTTCTTTATATACGGCTCCAATCAAGCGCACTCTTATAAACTGTCCCGGCATTAACATCCGCTGATGGGTCGGATTGGGAAATTCGGCCCGTATTGCCAAGGAGGAAGTCTTAACATCTTCCGTGCTGTCAAAGAAAATGATGGTTCCTTTTTCAGGATAGACACGTCCGTCTGAAGTAATAGCCTCCACATAGACCGGATTTTCTCCGGTAGTGTCCAAAACGATGGTACCATCTGTATATCCTTGGGCCATTTTGTAAAACTGAGAGCTAGGCATAGAGAAGTTAACCCACAAGGGCTGGATTTGTACCATCGTCGTGAGTAGCCCATTGCCCGCCGGAGAAACCAAACTACCTACGGATTGGGCCTCTTTGCCTGTGATTCCTGAAATAGGAGCCAACACTTTGGTATATTGCAAATTAATTTTGGCATCATTCACGCCGGCCTGCGCCACTTTGACTGAAGCTTGAGCCGCTTCATAGGCAGATAAAGAATCGTCATAATCTTTTTGACTGACAGCATTATCGGCACGCAATTTTTTCATACGTTCATAATCACGCCGTGTCCGACTTACATCCGTTTGCGCTTGGGCCAAGGCACCTTCAGCACGTTGCAGAGCCACTTCATATTCGGCCGGATCAATTTGGAACAGTTGCGTTCCTTGTTGCACATAGGCGCCTTCATCAAATAAGCGGGCCTTTAGAATTCCGCCCACCTGCGCGCGTACTTGCACTTGCAAAGACCCCACTACTTGGGCCGGATATTCCATATTCCATGGTAAATCTGCTTTTAATACTTTTATGGTTGTGACGGGGAGAGCCGCATCCTGTTGTGATGCGTCCTTTTTATAACAAGCACAAAGCATTGATATTGCCAAACAAACACAAACAGCTGAAACAACTTGTATTTTTTTCATGATAAACCTCTCCAAGCTTAAAAAATGAAATCAAAATTCTTCTGGCAAACGCACTACTTTATATTAAATTAAAATCTAACTCAAAAAACAAGGGTTCTAACCCTTTTTCCCCCGGCAAATTTTGCTACAATACGGTATGAGCGAAAAAGAAAGCATGTTAGCAGGTCTATTTTACAATGCCACGGATCCGGAATTAGTACAAGCACGCCAAAATGCCCGCCGTTTATTGTGGAAATATAACGCCACCGATCCGGCAGATTTGTCTGCTCGTCAACAAATCAGTCAACAATTATTCGGTCACGTCGGCAAAGATTTGATTATAGAGCCCCCTTTTTTATGTGATTACGGTAGCCAAATTTATTTAGGGGAGCGGGTATTTATCAATTTTAATTGTGTGATTTTGGACTGCGCCCGCGTGGAAATCGGGGATGGTACTATGTTAGGGCCTTGTGTGCAAATTTATACTGCCACCCATCCCATTGATCCGGATGCCCGCGCCAGTGGAAAAGAATTTGCCGCACCGGTTAGCATCGGTAAAAATGTATGGATTGGCGGAGGAGCTATTATTTTACCCGGTGTTAAAATCGGAGATGGTGCCGTTGTCGGAGCCGGAGCCGTGGTAACCAAAGACGTTTTGCCCTACACGGTAGTAATCGGAAATCCGGCCAAACAAATTCGGCAATTTTACAAAACACCCAATCGATAGGAGTGGATGTTCATGCATAAATTACGTTATGTAGGTTTTTTGGCAATACTGATGCTGGCCCCTTTGTTCTGCGCCGCGGAGCCGGAGATTGTGATAGAGATGCACGGCACCCCTGCACCTGCCACCAAGACAACCAACATTTCTATTTGGGATAAAACAGCCCCTCAGCTAGCCCGCTTATTACGCGGCAAAACGCGGGAAGAGGCTTTGTATTCCATTACCGTGGTGTCGGCCAAAGACCGCACGATATCTGGCACTAGGCAAAAATATGCCTTAGTGGAATACAAGAAAGACAAATTGTTCCGCAAACTTTTATTTCAAGCCAAAGATCCGCAACTTTTCTTAACCGCCGCCGCTACCACGCAAGATGTGCTGGCCGTTAACAAAAAATACGCCGTCAATATCGGGCTAGGGCAAGGGGATTTTGAAAATACATATAAAAATGAATTTACCTCGGAAACAGACCCCGATTTGCCGCAAAATGCTGTTTTGTATAAATTGGCTTATACGGATGTAAATACCTCCACAGCTACCGACCATTGGTATTTATTTGAGGACCAGCAACTCAGACAAACTTTCTATACTAAGGAAGATAAAGACACTTATTTGCAAACCCTTCGTCCCGCGCAGGCGCAGGCGCCGGCGGCCCCTCAATCTAAGAAAAAACAGAAACGGCCTCCCTTCAAAGCCTTGATATCCGGCGGCACGACTTGGGATCAATCTTATTTACCGCGCATTATTGACCCCAAAAAACTCAAAGATTCTCAAGAAACAGAGTCAGACTCCCAAAATAATTCCCATTAAAAAACCCCCGAGATGAGTATCGGGGGTTACTGGTATCAGGCCGGGTAGCCTGTACCAGCCGGGGGATTGTAAGTTCAATCAAAGGTTGCCCGTCCTTGAGAATTATCACAGCCTCTGCAACAAAGCTGATTTTCTCTATGAGTAAATTACCCAACAAAAAAGGCAGCCCTCGTCACTAGGAGTTAGCACACGCCCAGTAACGACGCTGCCCTAACCGTGTAATTCTTTACACAGTTAAATGGCCTCGCCGTTTTTGGGGTGCTAACTATTGTTTTATTTCAAACAACCGTTCCGTCTCTTCAACGGACCCAAAAACAGTACATTTAACTTTTAATAAATACGTTTCCTACTCTAAATGTATTATGCAAAAAAAGATATCCTCAAG
>JAZNEO010000109.1:0-3831 GCA_045588685.1 Candidatus Avelusimicrobium sp.
AATGGGGCAGATTTTATATACGGAAAGTACTGGCTATTAGTTTAATTGCATGCGTGTCCATAAAAAAACACTCTTTGAGGAATTTTCTTCAAAGAGTGTTTTAGCAAAAAATAAGTTCTTTTATTTGAAAGAAGTTTGCCCGGTTTTTTGTGTCAGGTAATTCTTCAAACCGGACGGATCATTGGAATGTACCAACGCTTCTTGGAAGGTAACCTTCTTTTGGAGATATAATTCTCCCAAGGTCTGGTTCATGGTGATCATACCTTGGTTAGCACTGGTCTGCATGGTGCTCATAATCTGTTCAGCTTTTCCGTCGCGGATTAAGTTGCGTACCGCGGAATTGGCTAACAGCACCTCGGCCGCCATGACGCGCCGTCCATCGACCCCTTGTAATAATTGCTGGGAAATAATGGCTTCCAATACGAAAGATAACTGAGTGCGTACCTGTGGCTGTTGGTTGGCAGGGAACACGTCTATGATACGGTTGATGGACTGAATGGCATCATTGGTGTGCAAGGTGGCAAACACCAAGTGACCCGTTTCCGCTAAGGTCAAACAGGCCTCAATTGTTTCAATATCGCGCAACTCGCCTACCAGAATTACATCCGGGTCTTCACGCAAGAAATGTTTCAATGCGTCTTGGAAGGATTTTGTATCGGCGCCCACCTCACGTTGGTTCACAATACTGCGTTTGTGCGGGTGTACGAATTCGATAGGGTCTTCTACTGTGATGATGTGATTACTTTCGTGCATGTTGAGGTAGTTAATCATGCTGGCTAGAGAGGTGGATTTACCGGAACCCGTGGCCCCAGTAACCAACACCAACCCCTTTTCCAATTTCATCAAATTATAAATAACAGCCGGCAACCCTAACTGTTCAAAGGATTTGAATTCATTAGGAATGGAACGCAAGGCGGCCGCTACACAACCTTTTTGTTTGTATACGTTGACGCGCAGACGGCCCAAACTTTTTAAGCCGAAAGAGAAATCTAATTCCAAATGTTCTTCAAAATGTTGTCTTTGTTCATCGGTCATGATGGAATAAATCAGCCGCTGTGCCACTTCCGGGGTCAAGGCTTCGTATTGGGAGAGTTGATATAATTTCCCTTGTACACGCAATACAGGCGGTACCCCTACTGTTAAGTGAATATCAGAGGCATTATTTTTCTTCATGATTTGAAACAAATCATCCATAATAATGGTTTTATATTTGGACATTTCTTGCGGATTTACATTATCTGCCATACACCCTCTCTTTGAACTATTTAAGTTTTCCCACTAAGTCTAGTGTAATATTATTCAAAGCCCCCGTCAATTGCTTTTTGGCGGTATCCACTTGGAAAATATACACAATAGGTTCTTGACGCGTCTTAGCTAAGCGATATTTTACGACGTACATCTGTTTATGCAACGGCTCGGCAGACCATACGGCTGTATAGCCTGACGCTAATTGTGAAGCATATTTTTTTTGCAAAAATGTTTCTATCGTGCCCCGTTGTGCATCCAGTACGTACTGTTGCACAATTTGTTTAGCTAAATCTTCTTTGGTCGGGGCAGACGCCTGCTGTGCAGGGGCCTGCTGTGCGGGTGTTTTCGCAGAGATTGCCGCGGCGGAAACAGCAGTAGGTTTTGCTACTGGTTTGTCAGGTGATTTGAACACGGTAGGTGCCGGAGCAGGTGGTTGAGGCTCTTCTGCTTTTGCGACAACAGGCGCGGGCGAAGAGGTCGTTATTTTAGTACGCAAGACCCAAGCGCTTATCATGGCCATTAGTACAATAATCCCAATCCCCACCAGACCTACTATCAACCATTTGGGTTTATTTGTAGTTTTTTGTGTTGGGGAAGGGGTCGGATCCTTTTGCATGTCGCTTGGCTTGATAAACACAGGTTGAGAACCCTCAGGAAGGTTCTTTTGCGTATCGGAAGTTTTCTCTTCGGTTTTTATTTCTTTTGGCGTTGAAGGAGGGGGAAACTCTTCTGTCGATTTTTTAATCTCTTCTTGTTCTAAAGCGGCCTGCGTCTTACGGTCTGCTTCATCTAGAGTAGAAACGGACGCTTCTTTCTTTGTTTTAGGAGTAAATTCGTCGAAAGGATCTTCTCCCTCGGCCATCGGTTGCCCACCGGTAACGGGATCTGTTTTTTCAAATTGTTTTTCCAACACACGCGCCAAATTCATATCGGAATTTGCCTTCGGATCCGGCATTCCCAAGATGTTGCCTAAATCTCCCGTGCGCATCGTGTTAAAATACTCTTCGATAGGACTGGCCTGCCCAACAGTTTGCGTAACTAATAAAGGCGGTTCTTGTTCGGCGGTAGAAGCGCCTTTTGCGGAAATAGCATTTTGTTGTAGGTTGGGAGAAGTTTCCGTAAATTGATCTACGGGAGTTGTTAATTCTTCCGGGTCTAGTCCTTCCAGCGCGTTTAAATCATGCAAGGTTTTATTTAACTCTTCTACGAGCTGTTCCGCTCGTTCGGAAACGGGCTCTGCAGAAGGAACTTCAGTCGTTTGTTCCGATGGAGTTACATCTTTCCAAGAAAAATCTTCGTACTCGCGAGCGGCTTTCCAATAGGATTCTTCTTCACTGTGTTCTTGAGGGCAGACTAAACTGTGCGCGCCAAACCCTTTCCGCTGTAATAATTCTTCTGCGGAAAAAGGTCCTACTACATCGCCGCCCTCAAAAAGACAGTATTTCATACTTATTTACAATAGGATAATGCTTTTTGTAATCGGTTAACCACCGTCTCGCGTCCCATATACTCCAACATTTTGAACAAGGTGGGACCATGGGTTCTGCCGGATACTGCTACACGCACCGGATGAAATACTTGGCCGGCTTTGTAGCCGTTTGTTTTGGCAAACTCGCGGGCCGCTGTTTCTAAATTGGCTTCCGTGAATTCCGGCAATTCGCTATAGGTTTTGATCATTCCCTCTAGTACGGCTTTTGCTTCCGGTTTAGCAAATACTTTGTCTAATGCTTCTTGTTCGAACACAGGATCTTCAAAAAAGAAACGAATTAAATCCGGAATTTCCGTGAGTAGTTTGTATTTTTCTTGCTCAAGGCCTACAATGCCTTCCAATTGAGAGCGGGATATTTTACTAACATCAATCCCAGCTTTCTCAATAAACGGCAGGGCATAATCGGTAAGAGTGGCAATGGGTGTTTGGCGGATATATTCGCCGTTCATCCAATTGAGCTTTTCCGGATCCATTACTGCCGGACTGGGTTGGCAACCGGAAATATCAAATTTTTCCTCTAGCTCTCCGGGAGCGAAGATTTGTTGGGAATCTGAAGTAGCCCAGCCGAGTAACGCCAGATAATTTTTGAGCGCTTCGGGCAAATAGCCCATATTGCGGAACTCTACCACATTGGTAGCGCCGTGACGCTTGGAAAGTTTTTTTCCATCCGGTCCGTGAATCATGGACAAATGGGCAAAGATAGGTTCTTTCCAACCTAAGGCACGGTAGATTTGAATTTGAGCCGGCGTGTTGGAAATATGGTCATCGCCGCGAATTACATGTGTCATGCGCATCAAATGATCATCCACCACGACCGCGAAGTTATAGGTGGGATATCCGCTCGTTTTTTGAATTACCAAATCATATAAGTCTTTACTGGCAAATTTAACGTGACCGCGGATCAGATCGTCCCATTCAACGTCACCTTCTGTCGGCATGCGGAAACGAATGACATATTTGCGACCCTGTGCTTCCAATTCTTTTTGTTGTTCGGGGGTTAAATCACGGCACTTGCCGCTGTATTTGGGAGGGCGGTGTTCAGCTAAACATTTTTGGCGGTTTTCTTCCAATTCTTCTTCCGTACAATAGCACTT
>JAZNEO010000110.1:0-5200 GCA_045588685.1 Candidatus Avelusimicrobium sp.
TCCGACTTTGTGTCTATCATTGAAATTGGCGGAACGGTAGGCGATATTGAGTCTTTGCCCTTCTTAGAAGCGGCCCGCCAATTAATTCAAGAAAAAGGCCCTGCTAACGTAATTAGCGTGCATGTGACCCTCATTCCTTACATTGCAGTAGCGCAAGAACTCAAGACCAAACCTTCGCAACACTCCGTCAACAAATTGCGTGAACTGGGCATCCAACCCAGCATGCTCATCTGCCGCACGGAAAAACCGCTTTCCAAAAAACTTAAAGATAAACTTTCTTTATTCTGCAGTTTGCCGGCAGAAAATGTCATTGAATGTACGGATGCAAAATCCATTTACGAAGTACCCAAAAATTTTTATCACCAGAAAGTGGATCAACGCGTATTGTCACTACTGGGATTAAAAGCTAAAAAATCCGTAGATGAAAAATCTTTTGCGTTCTTTGATAAGGCCTTAAACCCGTCTAAAACCGTTAAAATCGCCATCGCCGGAAAATACTCCGAACTGCAAGATGCGTATAAATCTGTGAACGAGGCCTTGCGTCACGCAGGTATGAAATATGACACGAAGGTACAAATTCTCTATATTAATACCGAAAAAGATGATGTGGTGGCTAAACTAAAAGAAGTGGACGGTGTATTAATTCCGGGCGGATTTGGTACGCGCGGAATTGAAGGAAAAATCGAAACCATCCGCTACGCACGGGAAAACAAATTACCCTTTTTGGGCATTTGTGTAGGCATGCAATGCGCCGTGATAGAAGCCGCCCGCCACTTATGCAACATGAAAGATGCCAACTCGACCGAATTTAATCCCAAAACCAAACACCCGGTGGTAGATTTAACTCCGCAACAAAAAAAGGTGGTGTACAAAGGCGGCACGATGCGCTTGGGCAATTATACCGCTGACTTGGCTAAAGACTCTCTGGCGCGCAAATTGTACAAAAAAGACCATATTGTGGAACGCCACCGCCACCGCTATGAATTGAACCCCAAATATGTCAAACAGTTGGAAAAAGTGGGTTTATACGTCACGGGTTGGCATGCAGGCGTGTTGCCGGAAATTGTGGAACGGCGCGACCACCCGTATTTTATTGCGGGGCAATTCCATCCGGAATTTGGCTCCCGTCCGCAACGCCCGCACCCGCTGTTTGACGGATTAGTAAAAGCCAGTTTGAAACATCAAAAAGAAAGAAAATAATACGCAGAAATGTTCCACACCAAACACCCCGCTCATAACTTCGAGCGGGGTATGTGCTATTTATAAAAATAGTTGTGTAACTTAGCTACAAAAGCCATTACTAACATCACCGCCAAATTCATTAATCCACCAATCACACGCTAATTTCTTAAATGTATCATTTCCCCAAAGCGAGTTCATTTTCCACTTCAAATCTGACGAATATTTTCCGACAAACATACCACATCCAGCAAAGGGACCTTCACCCGAGGTATAGAATTGTCCGTAACAAAAATTAGGATTATTAGTACAATAAAAGGCAAATGTCCCAATTTTACTAGCCCTCGGAAATTCTTTATCCATTAGTCCACTTTCTGGTGTAAGGTTCACGGTTGTTTGATAAGGATATCCATTTATCATCACATACATATCCGCCGCACTTATATAACTAGATATCCCTGTTTTTAGTTCTACAAACCGGGCTTTCATCACCGCTTTTTGGTATTGCGGTAAGGCAATCGCAGATAAAATGCCGATAATTAATACCACTACTAACAACTCAATGAGCGTAAAAGCTCTGTTATTTTTTAACAACATAAACAACCTCCTTTTGTTCGTTTATTTAAAATGCTACAAAAAAAAAAAAAACGGTGTCAAGTCTTTTTTTATTTTCCGACGAAGAAACGGCCAAAAGGAGGAGATCCCCGATTTCGACCTTCGGGAATGACAGGGGGTGTGAGTCTGGGATAACGGCGGGTAGTAATGCAGAATGACGTGGGAGAAATACTTAATGAGAAAATGACACGAGAAGAAAAAGATTTACAACACCGTAAAGAAGGTTTGTGCCGTTTGACCGGAACAAGTAACCGTTAGGTCAAACTTGCCTTTTTGAAGCGGCCACCAAAAATCAGGCTCCGTCTCCGGTAGTGGCTGGCCGTTTAATTGCCACGAACACGGCGCCTGCGCGGCAACCTGTATGTGCAGTTGTTGGGAAGTGCTAGGCAAAGATTTATCATAGACAAATACATCTCCCCGCACGGGGAAAATAAATTGCAACGGAGCCGGCATATTTTCATGCGTGCCATCACAAATTTGCGTAGGTACGGTACCCGCTGTAAAAAGTTCTTCGCGCGTAGCGGTACAATTTTCTCCGGCTAACCGTCCGCTATGCGTGCAAATGCGGGCAGACAGCACCCCGTACGGTTTTACAAATGGACCGCCCGGATAACGTTTATTTGCATAAACTAAAATATCATGCAAAATGGGAGCTGCCCCCGTCACGCCGGATACTTTTTGCATCGAAGATCCGTCAAAGTTTCCCGCCCAAACCGCCACGGTAATACGCGGCGTATAACCGATTGCAAAATTATCTTTATAATCTTTGCTCGTGCCGGTCTTGGCAGCCGCCGGAAAGGGAAATTGTAAGGCAGAATTTAAGCCAAAAGCATCCGCCCGCGCGGCATTATCGGCTAAGATATCGGTAATGATATAGCTGATTTCCTCCGGCACTGCTCGCACGGAAGTGGTATTACTTTGCAGTCGCGGTTCCCGTGCAAAAACCACCTGTTTTACAAGTCCCCCGCGGGCCAAAGCACTGTAAGCATTCGCCAGTTCTAACAAAGTGACTTCCCCCCCGCCTAAAGCAATTCCCAGTCCGTAAAATTCTGCCGGATGATTTAATGAAGCAAATCCAAAAGCATGTAACTCTTGCAAAATACGCGCCGCGCCCAACGTTTCGGCCACGCGCACAACAGGCACATTGTACGAATTAGCTAGCGCACGCCGTACCGATACCCCCCCATGGAACTTACCGTCGTAATTACGCGGCCGAAATCCTCCTTCAAAAAAAGTATCTTCATCTTGCAAAATGCTAGCCGCCGTAAATCCGTTTTCCAAAGCCAATGCATACACAAACGGTTTCAAGGCAGATCCCGGTTGCCGTTTGGCCAGCACTCCGTCTACTTGTCCGGCATGTTCTGCATCGTCAAAATCGGCCGATCCCACATAGGCCAAAACCGCTCCTGTCTGATTATCCAGCACTACGGCCGCGGCATTGGTCACATGTTCCTCTGCCAAACGATTTACGTGTCTTTGCAAGGTAGTTTCTGCATACTGTTGTAAATCAGCATCTAAAAAAGTCTGCACCTGTTCTCCCGGCGAAGATAAGCGCGAAATCAGTCGTGAAAAATGCGGTGCCTGTACCGGGCGGGTAGCAGCTTGCAAAACTAAAGGTTCGGACAGAGCCAAGTGATAATCTTCTTGTGTGATAAAGCGATTGCGATACATAGCCTGCAATACCCGATTGCGGCGTGCCAAGGCACCGTCCGGATTTTTAAGCGGATTTAACCGCGTAGGCGATTGAATCAGTCCGGCAAGCAAAGCACTCTGCGCCACGGATAATTCACTGGCTGGCACACCAAAGTAAAACCGTGCGGCGGCTTCAATGCCCTGCGTATGATTGCCAAACTCTAGTATGTTTAGATATTGTTGCAAGATCTTATCTTTGGAATATTTTCGTTCTAACTGCCACGCATCCCACGCTTCTATCCATTTGTTACGCCAATTCTTAGGCCGAGGATGCAAGGCGCGCACCAGTTGCTGGGTAATTGTAGAAGCCCCCGACACAATACCACGCCACCGCACATTTTGCCAAACCGCGCGCAACACCGCCCTAAAATCAATGCCATGGTGTTTATAAAAACGACGGTCTTCTGCCGCCTGTACGGCCAGCAACACAAAAGGAGAAATGTCCGATAAAGACACCGGTTCGGAATAAGTTTGACGATTAGATAAAAAAGTCTGTAACGGATGATTTTGATTATCCAATACCTGCACGGAAGCCGGCACAGATACCGCCCCCGCCTCTACAGACAATACTTCCCCGTTCGTTAGACGGGGAAGTAAAACAATTCCCATTGCCAAATAAACTGCTAACTTTTTCATTAAGGTTCAATTGTCCATGTTTGCGTAGTGTTACGGCCAAATACCGCCGGATCATACATTTGGCTGGCCCATGCACTGGGATATTGATAGGTACCGGCTGTCATCGCCTGTACCAAATAACTGTACTCATTTTCACCGGCGTTCAAATAATCCGCAAAAATAGCAATGCGGTCGTCGTATTTTTCATCTCGTTCAAAACCACCCCAATCCGAATTTTGCAGAGAATCGGCATCGCTATGGCTTTCGGTGGCTAAGTTGGTATTGACGATCTCAAAACCGGCAGGAATGAAATCTTCCAGCACCACAAAAGAATAGGCCGAGGAACTACTTGTTTTCAAGGTTACTTTATAGCGCTCACCGGCTTGCAGGCCAGTAACCGGATTGCCTTTCAAGTCTGTCAGTTGACGCGTAACCGTAAAACCGGCCTGAACGGGCATTGTATATGCCTTAGGAGCATAGGTTTGGGCCAAGGTGTAATAAACTCGTCCTGCACCGGATTTTTGCATCTGTACAGTCGCCTGATCTTGTTTGGCATATACCTGACTAAAGGGCCAAGCAGTCTGCTGTGTTTCGACACTGCGTCCTTCAAAACGAGCGTGAAATACTTCTTTCCCGTCTAGTGAAACCGCCGCCTTAAACTGCGGGTCCTGCGCTTCTTGCAAAGTATAGTATGTATGCAAAGCTCTGAACACAGCGGCATTTGCATTGGTATTTTGCCAGTGGCCTTGTGCATTAAGCTGTTCTATGAGCCAACGCACGACCTGATACGGTTGTTGTAAATAGGCACCCGCTTTTAATAAGGCCTCCAAACTCACAGCCGTTTCTTTCACGGCACTCATATGCAACCACGGCTGATTTTCTCCGCCGGAGAAATGAATGGTCTGGGCTCCGTATTGTGCTTGATTTAATAATCCCTGTGCCAATGTTTTTTCAATTTCTGCTCCTTTGCCGAGCAGTTTAGCCGCTTGCAACAAATAAGCTTGCCCTGCCAAACTCAATCCGTTACGACGGCTATATAACGTATTAAACTGACTTTCCAATTTTTCTCCGTATAAAGCCAATACGTACACGGCATACA
>JAZNEO010000111.1:0-3977 GCA_045588685.1 Candidatus Avelusimicrobium sp.
GAATCTCAGCCGCTTTCTTGTTTATAAGGACGAGATCCCCGATTACAAATTTCGGGGATGACATCGGGAGAGTTTCGGGAATGACGACGGGTGGAAGTGACGAAAAAACAGCCAAACAAGAAACAACAAGGCAGGGGGCAAAAAAAGAAACCCCGCTCAAAAGAGCGGGGTTTTTAATACTCTTACTGATTATTTTTCGCGTAAAGTTAACACTTCATCTATAATGCCATACGCTTTTGCTTCTTCGGCTGACAGATAATAGTTTCTTTCGCTGTCCTGGCGGATTTTTTCTTTGGGTTGACCAGTGTGTTTAGCCAAGATGTCCAATAAATGTTCTTTATTATCTCTCAGTTCCCGTGTCTCGATTTCGATATCCGTCACTTGCCCGGAAATTCCGCCTCCCCAAATAAGCGGCTGATGAATCATAATGCGCGCATGCGGCAAAGCATATCTGCGCCCTTTAGAGCCGGAAGCCAGCAACACTGCGCCAAAGCTCATCGCCTGCCCCATGCAGATGGTGGTAATCGGGGCCTTGATAAACTGCATGGTATCATAAATAGCCAGTCCGGCCGTCACCATTCCGCCCGGTGAATTGATATACAAATTGATCTCCCGTTGCGAATCTTCCGCATCTAAATATAATAACTGGGCAATAATCATATTCGCGCTGGCCGTATCCACTTCCCCTTCGCGGCCGCCCACGAAGATAATACGATCTTTGAGCAGTCTGGAAAAAATATCGTAACCAACATTTTTCTCAATAATAGTAGGTATAATCATAATTTCTCCTAAAATGAATTTCTTCTATTATACGAAAAAACTGATCGCATTGAGGCAATTTAATACCTGTCCAAGTGAAAAGAAAATTTGAGCGGGTAATATAGTTGCTCTGCAAAATAGGCACTTGCGAAAAGCAAATTATTCCAAACATCTTCTTCCAGTTCCCCCTCCATAAAATTTATATTTTCTCCGGAAAAGAAATGATTATAAATTTCCACCAGCCGGTTTAAGAGTGGGCAGCCGTTTCGCACCAGTAAATATCCTTGCTTGCTTAATACTTCTTTTTGTTGCAAGCCGGCCACAAGAAAAATGAGGTTTTCTAAATCAATTTTGTCGTAATGCATAAAAAGATGTACTTATTTCATCTCAGCCCATTCCAGCCACACCTGCACTAAAAGCAAGAATAGCCCCATGCATTGCAACAATATAGAAGGGAAATAAGTCATAGCTTAGCGTTAGTTGAGTTAGCAATGTGCCAAATACTACTTAATCTCTGATGAAGACTAAAATTAATTATTTTGTAACTTTACTAACTCAACTAGCTTATTATTTGCTAAAATAAGACCGCATAGATCTGGAAAAAATATGCGGTCGGGACGTTGAAGAGCAAAACATCACAGGGCCATGATGCAGAACCGGGGGCCGGTCCCTCTTCTATTCATATGTTGCTACATATGGTGCCGTCCGCAGAGAATGTATTGGCGTGCCCAGCTGGTATTGTGTTAGTATAGTAAGTTTTGTTAGCATTTGTCAAGCATTTTCGATTTTCCGATTGCGACATTCATGCACTAGAGGGAAAAAGATATGAATAAATTTGAAAAACAGCTTGAAAAATGGAATAAAGGCATCTTGCGAGGGGCTCAAGCAAAGTTAGCAAAAGCATTAGGCGTATCCACCGCCACCACGGCTTTATGGGCAACCGGCAAACGGCACCCGTCTAAAGGTTATGTGGCTCAAATGGCCTCCCTCTTTAACCTAGATACATACAGCGTCTTAAAATTATTTGAGAAACAACCTTCCGTCATCTATCCGGACCCGATTTCCTTTCCAACCACCTATGCACTCAGAGAAAGGGCCGATGACGGGAGCTATTTTGCCTCTTCCGTATCGGAAACAGACAATTTGTATTCCCAAAGCAATTCCGTAAAAATCCCCTTCGTTCGTACCTTGCAAAACACTTTTCCTTTCTACCAGGAAGAAGATATCATGGAATGGTGGAGCATTCCCCGACGATACGCTCAGGGAGCCAGATTTTTAATCGCCAGCCAGTATTTAGCCATCGAGGATGCCAAATCTTCCGACGATCTTTCCCTAGTCAAACCTTGCACGGAATTAACCGATCAGGCCGTCATGATTTTTACAAACGGAAAAGGCAAATATATCGTCAGAAAAATTATTCATCATGCACAAACGCTACATTATGAAGCCTTTCCGACTCGTAAAATTGTGACGGTAAGTAAGCAATTTTATCCCATTGGGCAAATCGTAAAAAGGATTAAACCGCTATAACCTTTTATTTCTCGTAGAAGCCCTGATATATTTACCACTTACCCAAAACGAGTGAAGGGTAAATGATTGTAAGTTGGACTTTATCTACAAACTAAGCTTACAATTAATAGCCTGCCCTTGCTTGCCTTCTCACAAACGGGTTTTGACCCACAAAAAATTGCTGATTTAAGTAAATTTTAATATAATATGTCAAGGGTTTTTATGCAAACAGCGGCACAATTAGTTCATCGTTTTACCAAAATACAACAAGCAATAGAACAGGCGTGCCGTCAGGGCTCTCGACAAGAGAAAGAAGTCTCTGTCATGGCCGTTACCAAGTACGCTGCAGACGAAGATGTTTTAACACTTTTAGATACCGGTCTTATTAAGCATATTGGCGAAAGCCGCGTACAACAAGCCGTAAAACGCTGGACGCAACCCTCTTTTGCAAGACATCACGTTATAAAGCATTTTATCGGACATTTGCAAAGCAATAAAGCCGCCCAAGCGGCCAAGCTGTTTGATTTTATAGATTCAATTGACAATATACAAATTGCGCAGGCACTGGATTTGCAGGCACGGAAGTTACATAAAACCTTGTCCGTCTTATTGCAAATTAAATTAACCCAAAAAGAAAGCCAATCCGGTCTTTCCTTAGAAACTGCCCCGCAATTATTAAAGCAATTAGCGTCCTTGCAACATATACGCCCTTGCGGATATATGGCGATTGCCCCTCAAACAGAGGATACGGCTCTCTTGCACACTTTGTTTAGCCAAGTGCGCCAAGCCTTTGAAAGGGATTTTCCCGTTGAGAAAGGCCCGCGTTATTTATCCTTGGGGATGAGCGAAGATTTCGCCGTAGCTGTGCAAGAAGGTTCCACTTTACCGCGTATAGGTAGCAAGTTATTTGCGCAAGATTTGGAGGAGTTATGATTATTAAGGTAAGAGTTATTCCTACCACAGGACACAATGAAATTATCAGCCGTATCGGCAGTGTTTTGCGGATGAAAATTAAAAACAAACAAGTAGATGATGATATTGCCAATGGCATCATGAAAACGTTTTTAGCTGATTTTTTTGCCGTACGGGAAGATCAAATCATCATTATTAAAGGCGAAAAAGGCAAAGAAAAAACGGTAGAAGTACGCGATAAAAGTGAAGAAGAACTCCGCCAAATTATGGATTCTATTCCCTAATCCTTCTGTTTTTCAAAACCCCCCGCTCCAAACTACTGAGCGGGGGTTTTTATAGAGAACGATATTTATTCGTCTAAATACTTTTGATATGGAGCAATAGCCTCTGCACAGCGTGCAGAAGAACACTGACGAGAAGTTCCGCAGTAATCTCCGCAACAACAAGAGGTTTCATCATAAGAGACGTGGGCGTACTGAGACGTGTCACATTTACTATTCGCTACATTTGCATAACAAATACTTCCGTTTGTAAATTTAGCCGACCAACAACTAGTGTTAAGCCCATTTGCTACACAAATTCCACCGTTATCAAAAGTTGCACCCAAGCCGCAATAATTTTTTTGAGTTGCATTACAAATGACGGCTCCTCCGTTTACCGCAGAGCCTCTACATGGATCACTAGTAGTCGTGTCCTTTGTCGCTACGCACGCTCCACCCTGTTGGACATCGGCTCCCATCGTGTTGTAGCTTACCCCACCCTCTTCTATAGTAGGCCATCTACACCCAATGCATACT
>JAZNEO010000112.1:0-7751 GCA_045588685.1 Candidatus Avelusimicrobium sp.
GGTGCCGGTAGGGATTAAAGATAATATTTTATATAAAGGACACAAGGCCACTTGTTGTTCTAAAATGTTGGAAAATTATGTGGCGCCGTATAACTCCACCGTAGTTAATAAATTATTGGCGGCGGATGCTGTAATTATCGGACGCACCAATATGGATGAATTTGCCATGGGTAGCAGTAACCAAACCTCTGTGTACGGTCCGGCCCGCAATCCGGTAGATACCGAACGGGTGCCGGGCGGCAGTTCCGGCGGAAGTGCCGCGGCCGTGGCGGCCGGTATGGTACCGGCGGCTTTGGGCACCGATACAGGCGGATCAGTGCGTCAGCCGGCGGCTTTTTGCGGAGTGGTAGGTATTAAACCGGGCTACGGACGTATTTCCCGTTATGGCGTAGTGGCGTTTTCTTCCGGAGCTGATCAGGTGGGTGTGCTTGCCTCCGATGTAGCCGGGGCGGCGCGTATGCTGGAAGTGTTGTGCGGCCGGGATGAAAATGATTCCACCTCGCTTCCCGATGAAGTGCCTGCTTTTAGTCAGCATTTTACAAAGGACATCAAAGGACTTAAAGTGGGAATGCCGAAAGGATTTTTAGATAACTTAGATCCGGAAATTAAAGAAGCCGTGTTGCAGGCGGCAGAGCAGCTTAAACAACAGGGGGCTCAGCTAGTGGACATAGAAGTGCCGCATGCCAAATATTCGGCCCCGTGCTACTATATTATTACCAGCGCGGAAGCGAGCTCTAACTTGGCCCGCTTTGACGGTATCCGATATGGGTATAATGACCAAACGACGGCTAATTTGAACGATTACTACGAAGTATCCCGCGCACCTTTTGGTGTCGAGGTGAAAAAACGTATTATCATCGGGGCCACGGCCTTGAAAGCGGAAAACTACGCGGATTGTTATTTGCAAGCCGTGAAAGTGCGCGAGCTGATTAAACAAGATTTCGTAAAAGCATTTGAGCAGGTAGATGTCATCTTGACGCCTACTTCTCCGATGACCGCCTTTAAGTTGGGCGAACATGCCGATAATCCGCTGGCGGTTTATTTGGCAGACTTATATACTTGTCAGGGCAATATTGGCGGGTTAGCCGGTATCAGCGTTCCGTGCGGAAAGGATAAACGGGGCTTGCCGATCGGTTTGCAGTTCTACGGACCGATTTTGCAGGAAGAAAAAATATTAAATGCGGCGTATCATTTTGAGAAAAAAGCATGATCGTATCTGAATTCTCTTGCGGCGGTGTGATACTGGACGGACGAAAAGTATTACTGGTGCAAGTAAAAAATATGAAGGGCAAAAAAATATGGACTTTCCCTAAAGGCCATATTGAGGCGGGGGAGACACCGCGCCAAGCCGCCTTGCGCGAAGTGCTGGAAGAAACCGGCTACAAAGCCGTGATCGTCCGGCCGATGATTCGCGTGAAATATGCGTTTACGTTTCAGGGCAATTACATCAAAAAAATGGTGCAATGGTATTTGATGAAAAAATTAGGACGCATCGGCAAACATGATGCGTCTGAAATTTTGTCCATTCGCTGGGTGTCGCTACTTAAAGCGCGCGAACTGGTGCAATACCCCAGCGATATCCGGCTGGTGGAAATGCTGATGTCCTCTTTGCACATAGAACCCGCCGAAGAACCGGATACGGAAGAAGCGGAAGCTGAAGAAAAATAAATTGTTTGGATTTCAAATTGTTGACTTTCTAAAATATTTCGTAGGCTCGTACACCGCTATCCTCATAGATTAGTTTGCCTGAAAAAATTTTTTGGCAATAAGAGCCAGCATTTCCTTGAAATATGACGCCGCGTGCTTTTCTTTCTAAACATACCAATTGATTGACAGGCAAATCTCCGGCATTACTTTGTAGTAAAAAATATCCAAAACCTCCGCCCGCATAAGGACCGGTTAAACGTCCGATAAATAAATACGAACTAACAGTATTGGAAAAAAGATTCAACGACCACTCTTCATTTGCACGAGCATCTTGCGCACTTGACATCCATCGTGTAGTATCAGTCCAAGGTATATCGATAGCTAAAGTATTAAAATCTGTGGCATATATACCATTAGTCAAAAAATAAGATTGTTGGGCTTGGTACGCCGTTTTTAATAACGAAAGGGCCTGGGTCGCTTTTGTTTTTTCTATTATTTTTTGATACTGTGGTAGCGCAATAGCCGATAAAATACCGATAATCAATACTACTACTAATAATTCAATAAGCGTAAATGCTTTTATAAAATGCTGTCGTCCCCGAGATTTGTAATCGGGGATCTCGTCCTTATTAATAACCCAGCGGTTGAGATTCCCGATTACGACTTTCGGGAATGACATTATATTTAATAACATTTTTTTTCCATTTTCCATGTTTTGTTCTCCTTTCTGTTCAGGAAAACCACGCAAAAAAACGGCCATTTGTTTTGTGACTCATTACGCCCGCAAAACAAACAGCCGTAGTCTATCGTCAAAACGATAAACATTTGGCATAAAACAGACGGGTTATAAGGCCGTCTATTTTATACCTAAACGACTGCTTCAGGGGTAATGAGTGTTGCAATTGCAACGGCGCCGCTAGGCTTCCCGAAACAGATGAAAATTGTATATACTGCTCACCTAAGTATAACAAATTTACATACAGAGAGAAATAAAAAACACCCCTGCACATTTTCGGCAGGGGTGCGAGTGTGTCAAATTACTTATAGCAACTTAGAGGCCATATCCGCCAGGCGGCTGCGTTCGGTCTTGGTAAATGTGATATGTCCGTAAGAGGGTTGGCCTTTTAAGCGGTCCACGATGTAAGTCAGACCGTTGGATTCCACATCCAAATACGGCGTATCAATTTGATACGGGTCGCCCGTGATGATAATCTTGGTGCCTTCTCCGGCGCGGGTCAAAATGGTTTTCATTTCGTGCGGCGTGAGGTTTTGGGCATCATCGACGATCATATATTGCCCGGGCAGAGAGCGTCCACGCATATGCGTGACAGAGGCGATTTCAATTTTCCCACTGTCGAGTAGATAGTGCGCTTTTTCTTCGCCTTCTTCCGGATTTTTGCGGTCAGCTAGGAATGCCAAGTTGTCATAAATAGCACCCATCCACGCTTCCAATTTTTCTTCTTTCGTTCCAGGTAAGAAACCTAAATCTTTTCCCACCGGTACAATGGAGCGGCACACCACCATGCGGCGGTAGGCATTTTCGTCCATCGTACGTTGCAGGCCGGTGGCGAGCGTAATTAATGTTTTACCGGTGCCCGCGGTGCCGACCAAAGTCACAATGTCTAAACTGTCATCGAGTAGTAACTCCATGGCAAAGCGTTGCTCTTTATTTAAAGGTTTAATGCCCCACGCCACCGGCTCTTGTGCCGAAAGCGGTTTGAGCAGTAATTCGCCGTGATTAGACACACGCCCGATAGCGGATTTTTTGGCATCCCCGGCGGCTTTCAAAATCAAAAACTGATTGGGAAAATAGGTATCTTTAGGTAAAGATAATTTTTTGTCTTTGTAGAAAGCATCTATTTTTTCGGCGGGGACTTCCACTTCCGCTACGCCGGTGTATAGTTCATCTACGTTTACTTTGTCCGATGTGTAATCTTGCGCCGCAAGGCCCAAAGCCTCTGCTTTTAGGCGCATATTAATATCTTTGGTCACCACGATGACCGGAGCTTGTGCTTTTTTATAAGAGCCCTCTTTTTTGGCCATGGTGTAGGCAATGTTTAAAATGGAATTGTCGGATTTATTTAAGGATAAAGCTTGCGGTAAAATGTTGGTTTTATCCAATTCAATTTTCAACATACCGCCTTTGGGTAACTTTACGCCTTCGTTTAACCGGCCTTTTTGGCGCAGGGCATCTAACTCTCGGGAAACCATGCGGGCATTTCTGCCGCGGGTGTCACCTTCGCTTTTGAACTGGTCTAATTCTTCGATTACAACCATCGGAATAACAATATCATTATCTTCGAAGGCGTAGATAGAATCTACATCATGCAACAAAACATTGGTGTCTAAAATAAATGTTTTTTTCATATTTCACCTCATAGCCGTCTGGCGGCCGGATACTTATAGTATAGAGTTTGTGCGGCTTTTAATCAAGTTTTTTTTACACCCCTGTGCACAGCCGCTCCCAATACGCTACAATATACTTATGAAATATCTTTGCATTCACGGACATTTTTATCAACCTCCCCGCGAAAATGCTTGGCTGGAAACTATCGAACGCCAAGACAGCGCGGCCCCTTTCCACGATTGGAACGCCCGCATTACGGCCGAGTGTTACGGCCCCAATGCGGCTGCGCGCGTGCTCAATGACAAGGGAGAGTTGGTCCGTCTGGTTAATAATTACGCTCATATCAGTTTTAATTTCGGTCCGACTCTTTTATCGTGGATGCAAGAAAATGCTCCAGAGGTGTACCAAGCCGTTTTAGATTCAGATAAACAAAGCCGTCAACTATTTGGCGGACATGGTTCGGCCATTGCACAAGTGTATAATCATATCATCATGCCGCTGGCCAATGGGCGGGATAAAGAAACACAGGTCAAATGGGGCCTGTATGATTTCAAAACCCGTTTTGGCAGAGACGCGGAAGCCATGTGGCTGGCCGAAACAGCCTGTAATACAGAGACGTTGGAAGTGCTGGCCGCGCATGGATTAAAGTATGTCATTTTAGCTCCCGGCCAGTGTGCACGTGTACGTAAGATAGGGGAAAAGACGTGGACGGATGTGTCCGGTGCCAAGGTGGACCCTAAACGAGCCTACCAATGCAATTTGCCGTCTGGCAAACAAATAGCTTTGTTCTTTTATGACGGGCCGGTATCGCAAGGAATTGCTTTTTCCGATACGCTCAAAAGCGGGGAAAATTTGGTCAATCGTTTAATCGGTACTTACAGCGCAGACAAAGGCCCGCAGCTAGTGCATAATGCCACCGACGGAGAAACCTACGGACATCATCAAAAATTTGCCGATATGGCTTTGGCCAGTTGTTTAGAAATCATACAAGATATGCCTGATGTGCAACTGACGGTGTACGGTGAATTTTTGGAAAAATATCCGCCGGAATATGAAGCGGAAATTATTGAAAATACATCGTGGAGCTGTTTCCATGGTGTAGAGCGTTGGCGCAGTGACTGCGGATGTAATTCCGGTCGTGCCGGCTGGCATCAGAAATGGCGCGCTCCGTTGCGGGCCGCGCTGGATTTTATTCGTGATGAGATGGCTATTACGTTTGAAAATAAAGGGCGCGAATATTTTAAAGATCCGTGGGCGGCGCGTAATGATTATATTGAACTGATTTTAGACCGCAGTTTGGATGCCCAGCACCGCTTTTTCCTGCGGCATGCCACGGAAACAGCTTGGCGGGACCGCAGCACCGCGCTTAAATTACTGGAAATGCAACGGGCAGCCTTGTTGATGTACACCAGTTGCGGTTGGTTTTTTGATGAAATCAGTGGATTGGAAACGGTGCAGATTTTACAATATGCTTCGCGTGCTTTGGAGTTACATACTCAAGTGGGGGGCAAGGAACTGGAAGAACATTTTGTGCAAATGTTAAAGGCGGCCCCCAGCAATGTAAAGAGTTTGAAAAACGGCGCGGCCGTGTATGAAAAATATGTACGTCCGTCTCGTATGTCTTTAGAAAAAACTGCCTTGCAAATTGCCTTGCATTACGGAGTGATGGAGAAAGATCCTTTGCCTATGTACGGCTGTGAGATTAGTCATTACCGTTGTGTGGTAAATAAGTCCAGTCGGGCCAGCGTGATGACGGGGAGGATGCATGTAAAAAATATTATTACATTAGAAGAGAAAGACATTGTATTTGCGGTGGGATATACGCATCAGGAATTTTGTATTACTTGCGGTACGGCTCCGGCCAACGAAGTCAATGAACAGGAAATTTTTGCTTCCTTAAAAAATACCATGCAGCATGCTTCTGCGGCGCAAGTGCACGAGGAGATTTCACGCACTTTTAAGCATATTTATCCGTTTAATTCTTTGTTTGCCGATGTGCGGCGTGAAGTGTTGAGCCGTTTGTTGCATCGGGTGGAACAGCAAACCACAGAAGGATTTGACCGTATTTTTGAAGTACAATATCCGGCCGTGCGCGGACTAAAATATGTAGGGGCGCCCTTGCCGGCCGCTTTTACGGCCGTGGCGGATTTTGTACTTACTTCCGATTTGCAAACCGAACTTCAGCAAAAGGAAATAGATGTCCATGCAATTGAAGAACTGCTGGAAGATGTACAAGCCCTGGGGTTAAAATTGGACATGAAAAAGATTAACCCGATTGTAGAGCAAAAGTTGGAAACTTTTGCGCAGGAGTTTTGGAAACAACCGCAACAAATAGAGGCGGCGGTAAAATTGGTGGAGTTCTTAAACTATATTGATATTTTTGGGTTTACGCCAAACTATTATAAAGTGCAATTAAAAGTGTTTCAAGGGCTGGAAAAGCTAAGCGTTGCGGCCCGCGGAAAAAGTATTTTGAAAGCACTGGCTCATAAGCTAAAAATTGAAATATAAATTTTAGCCCGAACAACAAAAACAACTTGCATTTGTTGCAAACTGTTTTTTTGTTGTTTTTTCATCACTTTCTTTTGCGCCGTCATTGCCGCAGGTTGTAAGCGGGGATCTCCTTCTTTTTGGCCGTTTTGTCGTCGATAAATAAAAAAAGCTTGACATCGTTTTTTTTTTTAGTATCATTTAAAAAAATTATCAAAGGAGGAGTTATGAAAAAAGGATTCACCCTGATTGAGTTGTTAGTAGTTGTTTTGATAATCGGCATTTTGTCCGCCATTGCTTTGCCGCAATATCGTTTTTCGGTAGAAAAGGCACGTGCCAGTGAAGCAATGATTGTGCTTCGACAGATCGAACAACTTCAAGCTCTTTATCGTTTGGAAAACGGTAAATACGCAAGTACTATAGAAGAATTGGGCCCTGATGTGCCGGGAACAATTGTGGCTATAGGTCATAATCGTAGCCAAACCACCTATTATGTATACGATATTGGATCGGCAGCATATAATTCAATAGCGATGGCCAATAGAGTCCCTTTTAACAGTGATTATTATTTTATACTTAAACCCAATGACTCAAGAATTTGGTGCCATATGATTAGCAGTTTTGGAAGGACCTTCTGTGAGAAGTTAAGTAAACAAGATCCGAATGTGCAACTGCTTAATCCATAAAGTTAGAAGTTACCTAAAAGTAGGCTTTTAATCCGGATAAGACTGTTATATGCAAAAATAAACCCCGCTTGTGCGGGGTATATTTTTATAGGATTCTCCTTCCGGTAAAATTCCTGACGGAATTTTCCTGCAGGCCGGGCTCGCGGTTTTTGCCTTTCGCCGCTAACAGCCGCGGCTCAAACAAAAACATCGCTGCGCCTTTCGAATCCTCGCGGCAGGAAGCAGTTCCTGCCGCTTCTATACATAAAATTTAAAACCCGCCAAGAAGGCGGGTTTCAAATTTTGGTAGGGATAGGATTCGAACCTATGTAGGGCGTAGCCCGACGGTTTTACAGACCGTTGCTTTTGACCACTCAGCCACCCTACCGAATAAAGTGAAATGAGCGCGGGATGCCCCGCAGGTCGTAGCACTTTCAACACATTTATTATAACAAAAAAAGCATCCGACTGTCATTTTTGTTTCTTCTTAGCAAACAGAGAGGTAGCTTTCTGCCGACGAAAAATTTAACACTCCAAGGAAGCACTGAAAATTGATAAAATAACAATATGGCAAGTACCTATGATACCCCTTTAATGAAGCAATA
>JAZNEO010000113.1:0-9445 GCA_045588685.1 Candidatus Avelusimicrobium sp.
AATTGCAAAATTTGGCAATGAAAATGAAAGGGAAAACATCTTCTCAAATTTTAGATTACTTGAATGATGAAAATATTAAACAAGGGAAAGCGGCGGTTGATAAAGAAGAGGATGCTATGCGGCAGGAACTCAATCGAACAAAGAAGCAACTTAAACAGTTGATTTGTCGTCGTAAAAAATGAATGTGACAAAAAAATCTCATTTTGTGTCACGGTAAAACTTAACTTGATCTTACTATACTTTACTCTGTGCCTATCACTATATTACAGGCACGGAGTTTTGTATGGAAACCATAAAAATCAACAAACTCAAACCGCATCCGCATAATGCGCGCACACACAGCAAAAAACAGATTCGCCAAATTGCCCAAAGTATTGAGATATTTGGTTTTACAAATCCCGTTCTTATAGACGGGAAAAATAATATACTGGCCGGGCATGGGCGTGTAGAAGCTGCAAAATTAGCCAAACTTACCGAAGTTCCTTGCGTACGGATTACACACCTGACGCCAGCCCAAAAGAGAGCCTATATTTTGGCTGATAACCGCTTGGCGGAATTATCCGGTTGGGATGAAAACCTACTTCAGGTGGAGCTGGCAGAAATCAATCATTTGGATTGTGATTTTGATTTGACCCTGACAGGGTTTGAAACGCCGGAGATAGATAATCTTCTGCAGCCGGATACCGCACCCGCTTCGGAGAAGACCGATTTCCTGTCAGCTGATATTCCGCTCCGCGTTCAACCCGGTGATTTGTGGCAACTGGGCCCTCATAAACTATTTTGCGGGGATGCTACTAAAGCACAATCATACGCACAGTTGCTTGGGAAGGAAAAGGCTAACCTGATTGTAACGGACGCACCGTACAACGTCAAAATTTCGGGTCACGTTCGCAGTAGCAAAAAATACCGTGAGTTCGCTATGGCCTCAGGCGAAATGAGCCAAAGCGAATTTACAGAGTTCCTATATGGGGTGTTTATGCTGTTGGTCCAATACAGTGTGCCCGGAAGTTTGCACTATGCGTTTATGGATTGGCGGCATATAGGAGAGATGTTACAAGCCGGGCGGGTATATAGCGAACTAAAAAATATCTGCGTGTGGAATAAATTAAGTGGCGGAATGGGTAGTTTATACCGCAGCCAGCATGAACTTGTTTTCGTGTTCAAAAATGGAACAAGTCCACATACCAATAACATTGAACTGGGGGTACACGGGCGCTATCGCACGAATGTGTGGGACTATCCCGGCATCTATCTAAACGGTAAAGCCAACCGCGCCAATATCCACTTACATCCCACGGTAAAGCCCGTTGGGTTGCTGGCAGATATTTTATTGGATGCGAGCCGCCGCAAGGAGATTGTGCTGGACCCGTTCGGCGGGAGCGGCAGCACATTACTGGCCGCAGAGCGTACGGGGCGTCATGCCCGATTAATGGAAATTGACCCGCATTATTGTGATGTAATTTTATACCGCTATGAACAAACTGGCAGGAGAGAAATAAAACTTTTACAGAGAGGAGAAACAGATGAAAATACGCAGAAAACAAATTCAAAATAAATCATTTAACTATGCGGTAGGATATTGCAGACCACCCCTACATTGGCGTTTCAAACCGGGACAGTCAGGTAATCCCAAGGGGCGTTCTAAAGGGCATAAAACCTTGAATGTGTTATTACGGCAAAGTCTTAACCAAGGAATAGAAGTCACGATGGGGGGAGAAAAGCATATAATACCCAAATTCACGGCTATGGTAATGGCTCTTATCAATAAGGCCTTACAGGGGGATATGCGGGCCATTACAGTTCTTTTCCCTTATATTTTAAGAATGGAACAGACGGAAGCTGAGGTAATGCGAAAAGTAGAAGCATTATCGGCCAATGACCAGGAGATTTTAAAAGAATATGCCAAACGAATTGTCAAATAAGAATGAACGGCAACTTTTAAGAGCCGTATTAAGAAGTGATTTTAAGTCATTTTGCATTAAAGTATTTAATGAAGTGTCGGGTAGTTCTGTATATCAGGACAACTGGCACGTGGATGTAATATGCCAGGCCATTGAAAATATACGTTGTGGAAACGAAACACGTCTGATTATCAATGTACCGCCGCGCTACATGAAATCGATCATTTGTTCGGTGGCGTTGCCGGCTTTTTTACTTGGGCATAATCCCAAAGAGCGGATTTTGTGCGTTAGTTATAGTGATGAACTTGCCGCCAAAATGGCTTCCGACCAACGTAAGATAATGGAAAGGGAATGGTATCAGGAGCTTTTTCCGTTTACGCGTTTGTTGCGCCGCGGAGTGATGGATTTAGAGACGACTGCCGGAGGCGGGCGGTTTTCTACATCCGTAGGCGGTACGATTACGGGGCGCGGGGGAAATTGGATAATTATTGATGACCCGATTAAACCTGCGGATGCTTATTCTGATGTCGTACGCAATAAAGTTAATGATTGGTATGGTAATACATTACTTTCCCGTTTAGATGATAAGAAAAATGGGAAGATACTGGCTATTATGCAGCGTACCCACATAAACGATTTGACGGGGCATTTGTTGGAAACAGATTCTTCATTTCGCTTAATCAAAATGCCTGCTATTGCCATAAAAGATGAAACGTGGTCTATTGGCACTCCGTATGGAGAGCAGCATATTATTGAACGGCCGATTGGAGGAGCGTTACACCTTGCCCGGGAGAGCGTAGAAGATTTACAGCGTATTAAATCTACCGCAGGAAGTTATACGTTTGCAAGTCAATATCAGCAGACGCCGGAGTTGCTTGGTGGAAATATCATCCGGCGGGAGTGGTTACATACTTACAAGGTGGATGAATTGTACAAACAAGTACGAACGGGAAAATTAAAATTGTCCTTGTGCCAAAGTTGGGATACGGCCAGTAAAGCAGAAGAAGACAATGATTATTCTGTTTGTATCACATATGCCCATGATTATCGTAAGACCATATGGATTATAGATGTTTTCCGGGCAAAATTGGAATTTCCGGATTTGGTAGAAACGGCCACATATATGGCCCGGGAGTGCCAACAGAAATACCGTTCTTTAAATCCTTATATTCCAGATATTTTAATCGAGGATATGAATAGTGGCATAGGTTTAGCGCAGACACTTGCGAACTCTTTTGGAAGCAACGTCAAGCCTATTAAACCTACGCAAGATAAAGCTACGCGGTTAAAAACAGTATCTCATTTATTAGAAACAGGGAAATGCCTATTTCCGGATAATAATCCTGCTTGGTGGCCGGATTTTGAGCGGGAATTATTACAATTTCCAAACGGTCGGCATGATGATCAATGTGATGCCCTTTCCCAACTGCTTACTTATGAACAACAGGAACGCAAAAATTTGTCGTGGCTTGAATATGTGTGAGAGGGTATAAAAGGACCGACAAAGGGTTGTCGGTTTTCTTTTGTATCATAAACTTGACTTATTTGCCGCAAGTAAGGCGTAATGAGTTGGGAGGATTTATGGAAACTTATAACAATCAGCAACTATTGCAAGAATTTCTACAACGTATGTCTTGGAAACAGGAAACTGGACACTCCGGGTATGAAACTTCGTTACAGGGGTTAAATAGACAAACAGGCGGTTTGCAACCGGGATGTTGCTATTTGTTTGTGGGACCGGATGCGGTACTTAATCGGGCTTTTTTTGCTACATTGGTCCATGATTTGTGTTGGACGCAGCAATTAACTACTCGTTGGATTTGTTGTAGGCAACTGGCTGGAGATATTATGGCTTTGTTGTTAAGCCGCGCAATAGGGAAATCCCCGGTTCTTTTATCTGCTAAAAACAATCAAAATGAGGTACAAGAAACGGCTGGAGAATTTCAAAATCGTCCGTTAGATATTTGGGAAACGAATACGGACACATTCTTAGATGATGAAATTCATCATCTTTGGGATACGGCAGGTAAACAAGTATTTATTGTTGAGGACTTAAATTTGGTCCAATCACGATTACAAAATAAGATTAGTTTTTTAACGGAATATGCGCGAGTTTTTAAGAGTGTGGTAATTGTCAGTTCGGTCATATCTATCAAACATTATACACCTCAAAACGTGATTGGTAAACTCCGTTGGTTGGGAGAAGTAGACCCTTACTTTGATTGCATTAGTTCGTTGACGGCTAGAGATAAGTTAGGTCCTACGGTTGTTAGACTACACAACGTGAAAAACCGTCTTTTGCCTTGTAGCACTGCTGAATTTACCTATACGATGGGGGAAATGAATTTTAAGGATAAGGGGGCGCTATGATTATATACGAGACCACACATTTAGTAGATAAATTTTTGTTGGATATTGACTATCAAATACCAACCAATAATGCTCGTAAATAGTTAGTAAAATAGGGTCTATCAACGGGTTTAAAAGACAAGAAGAAACTACTTGTTAATTTTCCAAAAGTATGGTCCGCTAATATTTTTGGAGCCTGTGATCTTTTTGGTTACTGCGGTTAAAGATGTATAGGTTTTGCCATCATAAACAATGCTTCCATTCTTTCTTATAACGGCTTTATATTGTTTGCCCTTATAGGTTCTTGTAATCGTTTTTGTGGGACTTAATACATCAGGAAACAATTCTTTAAGATGTTGTTTTTGTAGCTGTTGAATTTCTTTGGCTAATTCCTTCTTGTATCGCATCTCATTTTTGAATAGTGTGGAGTTCCCGGAGGGTTTTAATAAAGTGACAAGGAGCCGCTCTAAACTATCCAAAAATCGATTATCATTTACAACGTATAGAGAAAAGGCATCCCAATTGTTACGGTGCTTGTCTGAAAAATGCTGTTTAATCCGTTGGCGTAACTTGGTAGCTTTGCCTACATAATAAATTTTTTTACCATGATGAAGTATATAAATTCCACCTTTATCACCAATTTTGTTAGCAAGAACGGAATCGTATTCCTGTAATACTTCAATGGGGGCTTGGTATAATTGATAAATAATCATAAATTTATTATATCAGTTTTTTTATAAAAATCACTTGACTTATCTCCCGACAGTAAGCGGTAATAGGTGTGCCGGAAAACTTACTTAAGGAGGGCTTTATGAGCCAAGATGAAAAGATGTGTGTCCTCAAAAATTATGTGGGGATTTTGAGTAAAATAGAAACCGAAATCCGTCAGAAAATACAGGACGCTACCCAAGGGGTAAGTACTAACAATACCAATTTAATCATTGGCAGTTTAAATGGCATGGAAACGTTAGGCGCTCACATCAAAAGCATCTGTGATATGATGGTTTTTGTCCACAGACTGTAAAAGTAGCTTGGGTATTCAAAAGCCGCATGGTCCATTACTATGCGGCTTCAGTATTTGGCTTCTGGTGCTCATATATTTTCTCATTTCTCGAAGTGTTTTACGGTCTTTGCCGTATACACATTCACGCTTCTTCCAGGGCTAGAAGTCAAGGATTATTTATTTAATTTTTTTAGGGCGGATATAATGATTTCTTTTTCACTGCTTCCGGTAGTTTTGAAACGCAATAAGGGAAGATTATATTGTGATAAAATATGGTTCTTTAGTTGATCTCTATGGTATTGTTTGGAACCCTCTTTGTGGTGTTGGGCTCCGTCCACTTCGATGACTAATTGAGGAATTTTATCCATGCGGTTAAAAATCAAGAAATCCACATGCGTATTAGGATGAGAGACGTATTTTTTTTCGTCCGTATTTAGGCGTGACAAATCCTTTATGATTCTATGCAATGGTACATGTAATGCTACTTGATAAGAGGAGAATTCTTCTTTTTGTAAAATTTCTTGGATTAACCCATGCATTAAATTTTCGCTATCATAGGTGGATACTCTTTTGTTTGCTAACATATGCTCGCGGACATCTGCATACTGTCGGTAAAGATAGTCAAAAACGGATTGCACTTGGCTATGTGTCGTTTTGAGATTGTTATATTCAATATACTTAATTAAATCTTGTAAATAGCCCTCTCGGTTGTCGTGATTACCATTTGTTACTACAATTAACTGATTTTTGGCGCGTGAGATTGCTACATTTAGCCGATTAGGTTGATCAGTAAACTCTGATATTTGATTATCAACAGTAGTTAAGATCATGATATCTTTTTCGCGGCCCTGGAATTTATCTACAGTATCAGCTTGTATTCCTGTTCCTTGAAAGGCGTGTTGTAGGGCATTGGTCTGTTGCCTGTAGGGGGTAACTATTCCTATTGTTTCATTCGTATTTAATAAATGCTCTTGCCGTAATACTTCATCTTTAATGACATCAATTTGTCGTTGATTGAGATGGCCTCTAGCATGATTTCCGGGAACAGTCTTATATAGAACTAATGGAGAACGAGAGCTGTGTTCCTGCGATAGAATAACAAGCTTCCCTTGATAGAACTTTTCATTACAAAAACCAATAATTTTCGGATGACATCGATAATGTTCCTTAAGCATTGTTTGAGGAATTTGGGGAAAGAGCTCTAAAATAGACCCTAGAAAACTATGATTACTGTAACGATAAGGTTTAGGTAACGCATACTTTTTGAAAATATTATCCGTCTCTTCTTGCATATTTGCATCTACAACGTTCGGAAGTTGCTTTGAGTCGCCCACAATAACAGCATTTTTAGCACAAGATAAAGCCAAAGCTCCGGTGGTCAAATCGACCTGTGATGCTTCATCTATAATAACGTAATCATACATTACCCGATGGGATAAACTGGACCTTAAAGAATATGTTGTGCTCAGTATGACTGGATAGTCTTGTAGAAATTGTTGGGAATTTCGCCACAACTCGTCTAAATTATAAACTTGTCTGTGTCTTTTTGAGTACTTTGAACTTAATTTTGACTTTAATAATTCCAATGATAACGACGTATACGTTTGCATTCTTTCTTCAAAATTAAATCTTTCGAGAATTTTATCCATGGAAGCTATGACGGAGTTCAGCTCACCCTCTTTGACCTCATAATAAAGTTTTTGGACATTATCAATTATTGTTTGGTAAGAATAATTTTTCATGTCGACAGATTTTAAGCCATATTTTAATCGCAAATAAATCCTTTGCAGAAAAGAAGGATAATGATTATCACTACAATACTGCTCGTACTTTAGTGTCAAAACAAGAAGGTCTGATGCCCTTAAGTTTTTTTTAAGAGAAAGGAAAATTTGATTTGCATGCGAATTATAGTATTCACAGAAATGTAGGTATTCTGTATGTAAAACCCGTTTTTCTTGCCGTAAGCTGGCTACCTTATTTTTTATGTTTAGCATTTGGGTTATTTGTGAAAATAGTACAGGCATTTTCTGCCAAATGACGGCATTCTGTTTCGGCGTCAGAAGCCATTCCGGTAGACTTTCTGGTAAGGGGTGATTTGTCTGCTCTTTAATAAAATCCTGTTTGTTTTGTGTATTTCCTAGATAGGCAGAAACGAAATCTACTCCATACTTTTGAAGTTTTTCCTGTATATTGGCAGTAGCCGTATTGTTATTAGATACGACAGCTACGGTTTCGCCTCTCATAATAACATTCGCAAGAATATTCAGGATAGTCTGTGTTTTCCCTGTCCCTGGAGGCCCTTGTATGACGCTAATGGGATGTCTTAAAGCTACTTCCACAGCTTTTTTCTGTGAAGAATTAAACCCGAACGGAAATATCGTCAAAGGTAAAGGTTTAATCGTTTGATCATAGCTACCCGATAAATAGGTCGATAGACAGGAATCGGGTGGTATAAAATCAATTTTATTATAGTGTTGTTCTAATATATTCGTCCCATCTTCAGCACGAACTCCCACAAGTTGTGCAATTTCTTTTAAGTATTGGAATCGTTTGTTTGAGATTTTATTAGACAACGCTGACTCGATGACTCGAACGTTATGACGATTATAAGAATACACTCTGGGGTCATTTGTGAAAACAACCCTTACTTTGGGACCGACAAAATTAATAGCCTTAATTTGCTTAGTCTTGTCTTCTCCCTTAATCATGACGATTTTGTTATGTAACGGCATATAAATATACTACTATATTTAAAAATACTCTCTTTGGAATTATTCTCAAAGCAATAATGTCCCTGTTTTAGTTATAGTGTCCAAAAATATGTAAAAAGGTCACTGCAAAAATGCCACTTTTATTTACCTGCGAGAGCGATTTTTATAAATAATGTTTACAATTTCTTTCAGCGTTAGTATAGTTTCTGACTTTAAACTTTTCAATTTATTCTACTTGAATTATCTCCCAATAGTAAGCATGAATGTAGTACGAAGTAAAAATCGCTTACTTAAGGAGATAAGTTATGAAGAAAAACACCAAAAAATCAGTAACAAAAACTAAATTCACGCAACCCGCCGTTTTGCGTGTAGTAAGTCCTGTTACGCAACCAGAAAATATAGTTGAAAACCTGCCTGTCCGGCAGCGCGATAATCGCTTGCCTGTGCCGGGGAGTATCATCACAAAAACCTACCGCGGTAAAACCATAGAAGTAAAAGTGCTGGAAAATGGTTTTGAATACGAAGGAAAAGTATTCAAAAGCATCTCGCGCGTGGCGATGACGATCGTAAAGCGCCAAATCAGCGGTTATGTATTCTTTGGACTTGCCAAATGACACCGCGCCGTTTGCCACCTACTTCGGGGCGATTTGTAAAGGGCCGCTCGGGTAATCCCCTAGGGCGGCCTCCCCGAAATTTTCGCGAAAGAGATATCGTTTTGTTAGTTGCTAAATTCTTTGAAACTTTAGCCAAGGCCTATTGTAATCAAAGCCGTTCAGTGGAAAAAATCCGTCAGATTAAGGACATCTTATCATGAGAAGAAAGTGCTATTTGCCCAAAAGTTATGAAGAACTAAAAGGACTATCCCCCAAAGAACTGCGGTTTTATTGGAATGCTTTTTATACCTGCCCTTTGAGAGGTGTTAAGGCCAAGTTGCGCCCTTTGTGGTATGCCATCCAATGTGAGCTAGGGCGTTGTAAATTACAAGAAAAATACATCACGCGGCTTGACCGTTATGCGAGCAATCCCGACAAGTATATTGAGCACGCACATAAAAAACGCTATGCGTTGGCCGTGGGCACGATACTGACTAAAACCTATAAAGGGCGGACGTATCAAGTGACCGTCAAAAATGAGCAAGAATACGAGTACGAAGGGGAAATATATCCCAACTTAACTGCCGTGGCGGAAAGAATCGTACGGGCCCACGTCAGCGGACCCAAATTTTTCGGATTGACAGGTAAAAAATATGCCCAAAATTAATTGTGCGATATATACTCGTAAATCTACGGAGCGCGGCTTGGAAATGGAGTTTAACTCGCTCCAAAATCAAGAAGAAGCGTGTAAGGCCTATATCCTTTCGCAAGCGTTTAATGGGTGGGAGTATTATAAAACCTTTGAAGACGGCGGAATCAGTGGCGGCACGATGGAGCGCCCCGGCTTGCAGGCGCTTTTGGAAGAAATCCGCGAGCGCAATATACAGG
>JAZNEO010000114.1:0-5512 GCA_045588685.1 Candidatus Avelusimicrobium sp.
CTGACACAAAGTGAAACCGATAAGATTTTACACATGGAAGAACAGTTGCACCAGCGTATTATCGGCCAAGAAGAAGCCGTACGCGCTGTGTCGCAAGCGATCCGCCGCAACCGCACCGGTTTAGGCAATCCGCATCGGCCGATTGGAGGATTTTTATTCCTAGGTCCGACCGGAGTAGGAAAAACGGAACTGGCCAAAAGTTTAGCCGCTTTCTTATTTGGCGATGAAGAGGCCATGGTACGCATTGACATGTCCGAATACATGGAAAAATTTGCGGTCTCACGCCTAATCGGTGCCCCTCCGGGCTACGTGGGCTATGAAGAAGGCGGCCAATTAACCGAAGCCGTCCGCCGCCGCCCCTACAGCGTGGTGGTGCTGGATGAGTTGGAAAAAGCGCACCCGGACATTTACAATATTTTATTGCAAGTGTTAGATGAAGGAGCCTTGACGGATAATTTGGGCCATCATGTCAGCTTCAAAAACTGCGTAATCATCATGACTTCTAACGTGGGTGCCCGCGATATTACCAATAAAGGTTCTTCGTTGGGTTTTACCGCTACGACTACTGACGAAAAACAACATCAAATCATGCAGGAACACGTCATGCAAGCCGTCAAAAAAACTTTCAATCCGGAATTTATTAACCGTATTGATGAAATCGTCGTGTTTCACGCATTAACAAAAACACATACGCGCCAGATTTTGGATTTACTGCTCAGCAAAGTGCAAGCTAAATTATCCGACCGCCAGCTGACCTTAGAATTTACCGATGCCGCAAAGGATTATTTAATCGAAAACGGTTTTGATGAAAAATACGGCGCCCGGCCATTACTACGCACCGTACAACGTTTACTGGAAGATCCGTTGGCAGAGTATATTTTGAAAAATCCGTCCCCCGCGCAAGGTAAAATTTTGGTAGACTTTAACCAAGATACCCATGCACTGGGGTTCAGTCCCGCTGCACAAACCGTAGCGGCTTAACCATTTAATCATCGGAGGAATTATGGACGCAAACAAACAAAAAGCCTTAGATTTAGCCTTGGGCCAAATTGAAAAAGCCTTTGGCAAAGAAGCAATTACCACCTTGGGCTCTGCTAATGTGAAAAAAGTAGATGCCATCCCGACAGGAGCTTTATCTTTAGATTTAGCCTTAGGCGTAGGCGGTATCCCCCGCGGACGTGTCATTGAAATTTATGGGCCGGAAGCCGGTGGTAAAACCACTTTGTCTTTACATTGTGCCGCCAGCGCGCAAAAACACGGCGGTGTGGTGGCATTTATTGATGCCGAACATGCGTTGGACCCGGTGTATGCGTCTTCCATCGGCGTCAATGTAGATGAACTGTTAATTTCCCAACCCGATAGCGGCGAACAAGCCTTGGAAATTGCAGAAAAATTAGTCCGCTCCGGTGCGATTGATTTAATTATTATAGACTCCGTAGCCGCCCTTGTTCCGCAAGCGGAAATTGAAGGCGAAATGGGAGATTCTCACGTAGGTCTGCAAGCACGCTTAATGAGCCAAGCCCTGCGTAAATTAACCAGCATTTTGAATAAAACTAAAACGAGTATTATTTTCATTAACCAGTTGCGCCAAAAAATCGGTATTATGTTCGGCAATCCCGAAACCACACCGGGCGGCTTGGCACTCAAATTTTACTCCTCGGTACGTATTGATGTGCGCCGTATTGAAAACTTGAAAAAAGGCGACGAAATTATCGGCACCCGCGTGCGCGCCAAAGTAACCAAAAACAAAGTAGCCCCCCCGTACCGCCAAGCCGAATTTACCATGTTGCATAACGAAGGTATTTCCCGCGAGGCCTGCATTTTAGACAAGGGCGTAGAAGCAGGTATCTTGGAGAAAAGCGGCAGTTGGTTCTTGTACGGCGATGAAAAACTGGGCCAAGGCGCTGAAAATGCCCGCCAGTACTTAAAAGATAATCCGCAACTTGCGGCCGAAATTGAAGACAAACTCTATGTTAAATATCTCGGCCACCATTATGACGGCAGCGTCGCCGGCGCGGAAGAAGCCGCCACAGAAAAAACAGACAAGAAAGTAAGTAAGAAATAGATTGTAAAACCTTACAGAAAATAGCCCCTGATATTTCAGGGGCTATTTTAGATTAGTGTGAAGCATTAAATTGAGTACATAATTTTTCAGAATAGGAATCGACACCGTTATCACTACAGTGTCCGTTACTCCATGTCCCTGTAGATTTCGGTCTACTCCAAGATAAGTCATATGCTTCATCATCTTCAGGATGTTCTTCTCGATAAATGTAAATTGAACAAGAAGTCGAGCTACAATACGCATCATACGAAAAATACTTACTACTACAATAATCTCCTCCATCTTGTGTGCAATTCAATGCGCTTTCTAAATCAATATCCAACAAACCAGCTATACCGTTGTTATTAGCATTTCCAACCAATTCGACACTCCCACTAGCCGGATAATCATTTTCTAGCAAATATATATCAATGGCTCTACGCAGACTAGCCGCATTTTGCAAGGCCTCTGCCATACGTGCTTTTTCTACTGCTACCGTATATTGCGGCAAGGCAATAGCTGATAATATACCGATAATTAATACTACTACTAACAACTCAATGAGCGTAAATGCTCTGTTACTTTTTACAAACATAAACGACCTCCTTTTATAATTTTTTTAAATGATACTAAAAAAAAAAACGATGTCAAGCTTTTTTTATTTAACGACGAGAAACGGCCAAAAAGGAAACAACAAAGACAAAAAGGAGTAGATCCTGAGTTACAACTTCTCAGGATGACTTTTATTTTATGTTGTTATAAAATGCTGTCATCCCGTAAGGTCTTTATACGGGATCTCAACCGCTTTCGGTTTTCATAAAGGAGTAGATCCCCGATTACAACCCTCGGGGATGACATCGGGAGAGTTTCGGGAATGACGACGGGTGGGATTGACGAAAAAACAACCAAACAAGAAACAACACAACGGCAGGGGCAAAAAGAAACCCCGCTCATCTGAGCGGGGGTTTTGTGTCTGTACTAAATTATTTCTTTTTGGCTACTTTTTTGGCCGGTTTTTTTGCTACTTTTTTAGCCGGTTTTTTAGCAGCTACTTTTTTTACTACTTTTTTGGTGGCTTTTTTAGCACAAGCTTTTTTGCAAGCTTTTTTTGCTACTTTCTTAGCCGGTTTTTTAGCAGCTACTTTTTTTACTACTTTTTTAGCCGGTTTTTTAGCGGCTACTTTTTTTACGGTTTTCTTAACAGCCATTTTTGTCTCCTAGGATAATAAGTTTAACCTCATAAAAATAATACAACAAAAATTTTGAAAAATCAACTATTTTTTCGTCTAAAATATTTTTTGCTCTTTTCACTCCCTCTTTACAAGCGTATTAAAAAGACTTTATTTTCTATTTTCTCCGTCGAGAAATACAAATAAATCTTTTTTGTCGCCTTGCTGAAAATTCGGTAAAAATATTTTTATAAATATTTTTGTAAAAACTACACAAAAATAAATTTTTTCAAAAGTTAGTTTAGACTAAATTTTTCTTTTATCCACTTTTCAGCACCTGCCACTTTAGATATTTTGGCAACAGGTAGTGCGGCCTTTTGAGTAATTTTTTGCACTAATTGTAAAAAATCTTTAGCGGATCCTTTTTTAAGTTCCAGCTCAATTTCCCGCCGCAACCATTGATGCCCGTTTGCTTTAGTAAGGTACTGATCTAATGCCAGCTCGCAAACACATTTTTTATAAGACAGCTGATAAGCTCGTCGGTAGTTTTCAATTGTAAAAATCCGTTGTAGTAAAATCAGCTCCACTCCTTCCCACCGATTTTTTTCCTTTAATTGTTTGAGCGCGCTATGCCACGTGGCAGCATTTTTTAAGGGTAAGGTACTTTCTTTTCGGACCGCCATTCCCTTCTGCAAAGCTGTTTTTGTTTTCAAAGTTACTTCAAACTGGTTTTTGGTCCGGCGCAAACGCAAAGCAATTTTTTGAGAAGATAATTCCCGCTGTGGAGTATCTAAATAAGTATCCACAATATGTAGCCTCTTCGGGCAGACACAACGTACTGATAATAATTTGAGCGTACTCAAAAAAGTATCAAAATCAGCCGCGCGATTACACGTCCACTTAAATTCTTGTTCTACATGACTCATATTATTAGTGTAGCAAATACACGCAAAAGGTATAATAAATAAAAGGAGAATTTTATGAAAAAATTACGTCAACCTACCTCTTTGCAATGTTTCGGTTGCGGCCGCAATAATCCATTCGGCCTCAAATTAGAATGGTTTAACGATTACGACAAAAAACAGGTGGAAACCTCTTTTACTTTAGATGATAATTATTGCTCCTATCCGGGCACGGTGCATGGTGGTATTGTAGCCACGATTTTAGATGAAACATCCGGCCGCGCCATTTTGCTTAATAATGATTTCGCGCACTTGATGGTTACGCTTAAAATGGAAGTGGTATACAAACACAATACCCCCACCAATGTCCCCTTAAAAGCGGTTGGACGGCTACTGCGCTATACTCCGAAACGGGCGCAAGTGGAAGGAGAAATCCAACTTCCGGATGGAACGGTAACGGCCAAATGTACCAGTTTGTTGTATGAGCTTCCTGAAGCTGTACGTAATAAATGGGGCCCCGAAGAAGAAGAATGGACACGCACAACTCCTTCAAAAGAGGAAGTGGCCCAGTGCTCTCACACGGATGATACCGCACAAACAACCGGTAATCATATGACGGAAAACGAGAAATAAGATTGAGTTTATCGACTATATTTGATACAATAGAAAGGTAGTCGAACAATTTTGGATCGGTAGCTTAGTTGGTAGAGCGTCCGCCTTACACGCGGAAGGTCACAGGTTCGAGTCCTGTCCGGTCCACCATTTATTAAGGCACTCTTTGTAGAGTGCCTTTTTTGTTGGGTAGTTTTTCCCTCTCTCGTCGGAGTTTTGGGGCGTTTTTTATCTATCCGGGTCATAGAGTGCTTTTGGGGGTACGTAAAAAAGGCCCATTTCGGGCCTTTTTCTCTAACCGCCAAATTTGCAGGATCCAACTTTTAAATAAATCACCATATTTAGTATATATATAGTTATGGACTATACAAAATCAGCCACTATTATGCAGACAAAATTTATAACTGAATGGAATAATCTTTTAGAAACTTTCAAACAAGTTTTATTTGCTATCCCAGATAACGAAAACTTGCGTATATTTATTCTTCTAATCAACAAGATAAATTCAAATTGCCGGGCAGCTATAAATTTAATAGATCAGGGATTTATAAATGAAGGGTTAATGATCTTTCGTAGTGCAATTGAAACGGTCATTTATGCTAGATATTTAAAACTTTTTCCAGAAGAACAAGAAAAATTTTTTTACCTATCCGATCTTTCCTTACTAAAAAATCAATTTATTCAATATAAGGAAATAAAAAAGAATAAGTTCCTAAAAAGCTTCAGAAGTAACTTTAACTTAACAAAGAGATATTACACAAATGCAGAGCTTATTTCCGAAAAAC
>JAZNEO010000115.1:0-2974 GCA_045588685.1 Candidatus Avelusimicrobium sp.
GACAACAGGGGTAGTCAGCTTAACAGCTGCTGCCTCGTAGATGTTGCCGTCGGCAGTGACTAGCAAGGCTCCTTGTGCTCCGCGGGACACCAGAACGTTTTGTGCTCCTAATTGTTGCGCTTTTTTGGCATATTGCAATACGTCCTCTTCCGTCTGGATTTTCGCATCAAACAGATTGGACAACTCTTCTTCATTAGGCTTAATTAAAAAAGGATGAGAGGAAAGAGTATGGCGCAAAAGCGGGCCTACTGCGTCTACTACGCAAAGCACGCCACGCGGTTGTACTTGTTGTAAAATTTGTGCGTAAATAGAAGGTGCCACATCGGCGGGAACCGCGCCGGACAAAACCAACACATCTCCCGGTTTTAATGCATTTAGTTTTTGTAATAAACGTTGAAGGTAAGCGGGTTCGATATGTGGTCCGCGGCCGTTGATGTCGCTTTCCTGTGTAGATTTGATTTTAACGTTGATACGATTTTGCCCGTTAGGCAAGCAAATAAAATCGGTATGCGAGATATGTCCTTGCAAAAGAGATAGAAGCGCTTGCCCGGTATGACCGGCACAAAATCCTAACGCCGTGCACGGAAAACCCAAACGCTCTAATACTACAGCTACATTGATTCCTTTTCCGCCGGGCAGGATGTTTTCTTTCACTGCACGGCTGACACCGCCCAGTTGTAAGCTGGGTACGAACATAATGTAGTCTAACGACGGATTAAGAGTGACGGTATAAATCATATGTATGGTATAACACCTCTTGGCTTGGTAAATAGATTATATAAATTCTTCGTCCGCTGTCCAAGGGGTTTTGGTGCAACTAAACAACGCTTTGGTGCAACCTCACAAACGGCAGAAGAAGAAAAGAAAGGAAAGCGGGTAAGCAACTCGCTACAGTCATTAAAAAACTTTGGGTTTAAGATTAAAAAGAGAGGTAAATAAACTATTTCTGTTCAGGAAAACCGCACAAAGGCCAGACGCCGGACATATTCATTTTGTCCAGTATAGAAAAAGGCCATATTTTGAATAATAAAGAGAACATAAAAAGCATAAAAGAATATGGCGTAAATTTTCTGAATAAGATGTTTTTGTTCATATATCCCTCTTCTATAGTATATATCAGAAACGGAGGAAATACAAGTGGCTGACGAAAAACAAGTAAACATCATCATAAAGTCCAAATATGAAGGACAAGGTGATGTTAATGCCAAAAAAGGATTGGAGAAAGTAGAAGAACAGGCTAAAAGGACGAAAGAGAGTATGAAAGATGTGCATGGCGCGCCTTGCGAAGTGTATAGCCGCGTGGTTGGCTATTTGCGGCCGGTGCAAAGTTGGAATAAAAGGCAAGAAAGAAGAATTTGCGTTGCGTAGCACCTATGATGTTTGCACGTGTGGCTCTGCCAAACTCTGCCACAACTCTGCCACGCATTAGACCAAGTACCGCGCTTTTAGCGCATATTGCGCGTGCGTTTCTACGACGTAAAAAAGAGGTTTTTAGCGTTTTGTCTTGCTAAAAACCTCTTTTGTCGAATGGTACCGGGGAAGGGACTTGAACCCTTAAGCCCGTGCGGGCAATAGTTTTTGAGACTATCCTGTATACCAATTCCAGCACCCCGGCATGAAATTGATACAATTATTATAGCAGTTTTCGTACGAAAGCACAACTTTTATGTGCCTAAGGAAAAAGATATGTGGATCATTTTAGCATTCATTTCGGCTTTATTTTTGGGTTTGTATGAAGCAACGAAAAAACGGGCATTGCAACAATGTTCGGTATTTGGTGTGTTGTGGGGGAGTATTTTTGTTGCCACTCTTTTATTTTTACCTGTGATTATCATTAGCTGGAGTGGGGCGAACTGGCTGGAGGGGAGTATTTTACAAATTCCGCGCGGTACGTGGCTGATGCACGGCTGCGTGGCGGTAAAAGCGATGATTGTGCTCGCCTCGTGGGGATGCGGATATATGGGGCTAAAGCATTTGCCGCTTTCATTAGCTGCGCCGATAGATGCCCTGCGGCCCGTGCCGGTATTATTGGGAGCATTTTTTATATTTGCCGAGCGTCCCAACGGGTATCAATGGACCGGTATTTTTATTTTATTGTTGGCGTTGTATCTGTTGGGGCGAAGCGGGCAGAAAGAGGGAATTCATTTTCGTAGTAATGTGTGGGTGTGGCTAGTCGGCGCGGGGACCTTATTGGCCGCGGCTAGCGGTTTGTATGACAAATTTCTGATGCAACGGATTTCTTCCGTTTTTGTGCAAAGTTGGTTTAACGTGTATCAGCTCGTGTTGATGAGTGTGGTAGGGCTGATTTTGTATGCGTGGGGAAAACTGCCTAAACCAACTGTGAACTGGAACTGGGCAATCGTGGGAGTGGCGCTGTGTATATCGGCGGCAGATTTTGCTTATTTTTATGCTTTGCAAGATCCTTCGGCCATGATTTCTGTCATTTCGATGATTCGGCGCGGATGTGTGGTGGTGGCGTTTGCGTGCGGGGTGTGGTTTTTTCATGAAAAAAATATCCGCAGTAAACTAGGCGCGATGAGTGTATTACTCATAGGTTTATTCTTTTTGTGGCTGGGGTCTAAGTAAATTATACACCATAACTTAAATTTGCTATACTGAACAAGTAGTACGACAATTTTAGCTGTTTTTGGAACCGCATGTAGAATGCGGATGGCTCTCGTGTAGAGGGCTACAGTAACGCCAAAATCAGTCCGTTATCAAGCGTAAAATGATGGGCCTTATAACCCCATTGTTTTACGCTGAGTGTTTGCCGTTCGTAAGAACGGCAAACCACGGCTATTATGATTTGGGTCAGTTACTGGGCTCTGTCATAATAGCCGTTTTTATTTGGCAGAGCACCGGTAACCAAAAAAACACGGGAGATGTGTATGAAAAACAAAAAAGCGTTTACGCTGATTGAGTTGTTGGTAGTTGTATTAATTATCGGTATTTTGTCGGCTATTGCCTTGCCGCA
>JAZNEO010000116.1:0-11700 GCA_045588685.1 Candidatus Avelusimicrobium sp.
GAAGAGCCGTTTGAAGCATGGACGAAAAAAGAAGACAAAGTGCAGTATTAAAGTTTTGTGTTAAATTAAAAACCGGCCCCGAAAGGAGCCGGTTCTTTTATGTGTGGTTTATAATTCACCATCTACGTATTTCCAACCTAAACTCTCATACTGTTTGCAGATTTTACGGCCTAAATCAGTTAGTTGTGTAATGCAAGAATTATACCATCCACCTATCGGAGAATCATTATAAGGTTCGCCAAGAGGAAGTGTCGTTGAAAAAAAGGTATAGGAATAATCTTTTTGTACGCACTCTATATAGCCTCCACCCCAGGAAGGGTTGATGCCCAGACTGACATAGCGAAAATTTTTTGCGTTATAATTTGTATCTTCCCATTCTCCACCTGACAATTCTGTTGAAGCAAAATCTTTATAGAATGCTGTTTCGCTGGGCATTCCATTCTCCAACAGATATAAGTCTATTTGTTCTTTTATCGTAGCGATATTAGCCATGGCTTCGGCGGCGCGTGCCTTTTCTACAGCTAATGTATATTGCGGTAAGGCAATGGCAGACAATATACCTATAATTAGCACGACCACCAGTAATTCAATCAGCGTAAACGCTTTTTTGTTGTTTTTCATATTCATTCTCCTTTTCTGTTTTTAGAAAATGGACATGAAAAAACGGCCATTATTTTTGAGCCGAAGAAGTGACCCAAAGCATAACAGCCGTGGTTTGCCGTCATTGCTGGCGGCAAACACTCGGCACTACACTTCTGAGGGATCGGCTCAGAGGTGCAGTGCCTAAAACGACTGTCTTTGGACTTCTTCGCGCCTTGGATTTCTCCAAAGCTATCCGTATTCTACATACGGTTCCAAAAACAGATGAAATTGTATTACGTCTTTTTCAGTATAACAAATTTGCAAAGCATTTTTGCGGCAGAAAAGGCTTAATTGGTAAAATATATTTATGCAAGAAATCGATTTGGCACTAGGCACCGTAAACCAATTAGTCAGCGTAGAAGTTTTGGACAGTACGCAAAACTTGGCGCGCGAGCTTGCCGAACAAGGCGCCCAAGACCGCACCTTGGTGCTTGCCTACGAACAAACCCATGGCCGCGGCCAGTATGAGCGCACGTGGAACGCTAAGCGCGGCGGGGTCTATTTTACTCTTTTGTTACGTCCGCAAAAAGAAGTGTGTCACACCGGCACATTAAGTGTGCGCGCGGCGCAGGCGGTTTGTGAGACCTTGCAAAAAATGTTCGGTTTCAAAACTAAAATCAAACATCCCAATGATGTACTCGTGTGGGAAGCCAACGCAAAAAAATGGAAAAAGATTTGCGGCATTTTAATTGAATCTTCTACGCAAGCACATCGCACGCAATGGTTGTTGGTGGGCGTGGGTATTAATGTAAACAATCCTTTAACACCGGCCTTAAAAGACACGGCTACCAGTGTCAAGAAAATGTTGGGCAGAGAAATTGACCCCGAATGGGTATTGCAAGAAGTTTTAGAAGCGTTTTTTGCCCAATATGCCCAGTGGCAACTTTCCAGTCAAATCTAATATAAAAAAACCCCCGCTTTTACGCGGGGGTTTTAGTTATTTGAAAAACTAATCTCCCAAAGTTTCTTTTACTTTGATAATTAAGTCTTTGAGCACAAACGGTTTTGTGAAGAATGCTTTTACTTGCGGGAACGCTTTAAACATACGCTCCGATTCTACAAGAGCCGACATCACAATAACCGGAATGGAAGCCAAATCTGCATCTTGTTCCATGATGGAAGCCACCGCGCGCCCGTCCATACCCGGCAACATCACATCTAACATGACCAGCTGGGGCCGGTTCTGTTTCATTTTCGTGATAGCATCGCGGCCGCTTTGGCAAGCGTGTACCTCATACCCTTCGCGGGCTAACACTAACGTCAATAATTGAACGATAGTTGTTTCGTCTTCAATAATTAAAATACGTTTTTTCATTTTGAGTTCCTTCTACTATTTTTATTATACTTTTTTATATGGCAAAAAGAACATTTGAAGCTTCTACTTGGAAAAATATGCTCGCTTTTGCGGCTCCGTTTTTTAAACGGGGAGAAACGGTATTGGTCGGATTTTCCGGCGGACCGGATTCGGTATGCTTGTTGCATTTCTTGCATCATTTAGCCGGCAAAAAACATTTTGAGGTAGTTGCCGTACATGTACACCATGGACTGCGTGGCAAACAAGCCGATGCCGATGCGCGCTTCTGCCGCAATTTATGCAAACAATGGGACATTCCGTTTTTGCTAAAAAAGAAAGCGGTGCGGGCTTTGGCCAAAAAACAAGATCTAAGCATAGAACATGCGGCCCGCAAAGCCCGTTATGAAGCTTTTGCCGCCACGGCCAAACAAACCGGAGCTAGTAAAGTGGCTTTAGGACATCATGCCGATGACCAAGCCGAAACGGTACTGCTCAATTTACTGCGCGGTACGAAACCGGAAGGCTTGAGCGGTATTCCCGTCCGCCGTCCTCTAAATAAACAGGTAGAAATTGTGCGCCCGCTGTTTTGCATTACCCGAGCAGAAGTGGAAGAGTATGTAAAAGAGAATGAACTCCCCTTCGTGGTGGACCAAACCAATCAAGATTCTGCCTATACACGCAATTGGATCCGCCACGAACTGTTACCCTTTTTAGAACAAAAACAACCGCAAATCCGCCAACATTTAGTGCGCTTAGCGGCATCCTTGGCCGAAAAATTACGTCCGTAAAGCGACTGTGCTAGTAAAGGGCAATTTGCTATCATATATGCATGATTTCCCGCGTCTTGGCTTATGCCGCTGAAAAAAATATAACGCTTACCGGACTGACGTTTAACTCTGCTGATGTAAAGCCGGGGTTTGCTTTTTGGGCGCTAAAAGGCGTACATCATGACGGCAATGTTTTTATTGAAGACGCTATTAAAAAAGGTGCGGCTCTGATTGTTTCGGCGCAACCGCTTAGCCAAAAAATTTCTGTTCCGTTTTATCTATCCGATCAAATAGATGCCGATATGGCCGATGCCGCTTATGAATTTTATGGCCGTCCGTCCGATCAGTTAAATGTTATCGGCATAACCGGTACAAAAGGAAAAACGAGTATTTCTTATTTGACCGAAGCAGTGCTGGCGCATGCCGGTAAAAAAGTGTCGGTGCTGGGCACGGTCAATTACCGCATCAACGGTCACGTTGTGATGGATGCTCCTAATACGACCCCGCTTGCTTTTCCGCTCTTTGCGTTGCTTTCTCAAATGAAACAACAGAAAACAGATGCCCTGGTGATGGAAGTATCTTCCCATTCTTTGGAACAGCAACGCGTAAAACACATTCACTTTGATACAGCCGTTTTTACCAATTTACAACGGGACCATTTGGATTTTCACCACACTTTTGAAAACTATTTTTCCGCTAAGAAAAAATTATTTGAGGAGTTGCTTGCTGCCGATAATCACAAGCCTGCTAAAACCGCTATTATCAACACAGATGATGCCTATGGCAGACAACTGGCAGATATGTTACGCGGCCGGGTGCGTGTGCTGACGTACGGAATGGACAATCCGGCAGATTATCAGGCCACAGAGATTGCAGAAAATTTGCACGGCACTACTTTTAAGGTAAAGGGGCTGACCGGAAAAATTAATTTATTAGGGCGGCACAATGTGTACAATGCTTTAGCCGCTTTGTGCATTGCAGTTGCCAATGGCGTGCCAGAGCAGACCGCGTTGGCGGGGCTGGCTAATTTGCCCGGTGTGCCGGGGCGCATGGAGCGCATTGATGCGGGGCAAGATTTCTTTGTATTTGTAGATTTTGCTTATACGGATGAGTCTTTGCAACGCGCGTTTGAGACGGTCAAACATTTTAAGAAGGGACGAATTTTAACGGTTTTCGGTTGCGGGGGCGATAGAGACCGCACCAAACGCCCTTTGATGGGGCATACCGCGTGCGTCAACAGTGATTCTGTTTTCTTAACTAACGATAATCCCCGCACGGAAGATCCTAAACAAATTTTCGCAGATATTGAAAAAGGCATGGAAGGATTTTCTAATTATGTGATAGAGCCGGACCGCAAAGCGGCTATTTTTCAAGCCATAGCCTCCGCCCGAAAAGACGATATTGTCATTATTGCGGGTAAGGGGCATGAGCAAACCCAGAAAATCGGTCATACTGTACTGCCTTTTTCGGATCAACAAACCGTGCGAGAAGCTTTGGAGAAGCAACATGTTTAAACCGGAAAAATTTAAGGGGAAAAAAGCGTGTGTATTGGGGCTGGGCCGCAGCGGACGGTATGTGGCTAAGTTGCTGGCCGCCCGTGGATTTAAGGTGCTTATCAGTGAAGAACACCAACCGACCCATATTCCGGATTTTCCGGCCAATATATCCGTGGAAACCAGCGGACATACCTCCCAGGTGTTTACGTGTGGTTTTATTGTGAAAAGCCCGGGTATTTTTCCTAAGAGTTCTGTATTAAAAGAGGCAAAAAAGCGCAAAATTCCGGTATTTTCTGAATTAGAAGTAGCTTTATCTTTTATGCCCGCCGGGATAGAGGTGCTGGCTGTTAGCGGTACGAACGGAAAAACTACGACTACCAGTTTGCTGGGGGAAATTTTGAAAGAGTATTGTGCTCAAAAACAGCCGCAACGGCATGTGTTCGTGACAGGCAATATCGGCAAACCGGTTTCCAGTGTTTCCAGCGAAGTTAAGAAAGGTGATTTTTTAGTGTTGGAAGTATCGAGTTATCAACTGGAAGATAGCACCTTTTTCCGTCCCAATGTGGCTTGTTTACTCAACATCACGCCGGATCATCTAGATCATCACGGCGGCATGATTAATTATATCAAGGCTAAAGCACGTTTGTTTGCTAATCAACGTCGTTCGGATATTGCCATTTTAAATGGTGCAGATCCGTTTTGTGCCGCTTTGGCTCGCCAAATTAAAGCGCAGTTGGGAGCGTTTTCGGCTCAACCCAACCATGCCCTGAAAACAGATGTTTTTTATGACGGCGATGAAATAATTTTTAGCATGGGTTATCGGTTGCGCCCGCCCAAGCTAAAAGGAATTCATAATGTGGAAAATGCCATGGCGGCCGCTTTGTGTGCGTTGGCGGTGGGCGTGGGTCCCGATGTAATTCAGAAGGTGTTTGACCGTTTTGAGCCCATGGAACATCGGATTGAGCCTTTTGCTTATCACCGCGGGGTCATTTATATTAATGATTCCAAAGCTACCAATTTAGACTCCACCGTAATTGCGCTCAAATCGTTTGAAAAGGCCAAAAATATTTGGCTGATTTTAGGAGGGCGTGACAAAGGGGCTTCTTATTCCGTGTTGGCTCCATATGTACATGACCATTGCAAAGGCATTTTAACAATCGGCGAGAGTATGGACAAAATAGAGCAGGAACTAAAAACAGATGTACCTATTGTCCGCGGGGGCGATTTGAAAACAGTAGTGGATTATTTGTTCCAAACAGCTGAAAAAGGGGATATTGTGCTGCTTTCGCCGGCTTGCGCTTCCTTTGACCAATTCAAAAGCTACGAAGAACGAGGCCGCATTTTCAAAGAGCTGGTCAACGCCCATATCAAAAAAGCCCGTCAATAAAGCCTCAGCAGGCTAAGTAGGAAATTTAATAAAATATAGGAAATTAAAAGTGTAGGATCCCCCATGAAAGAAGATTATTATGAAATATTAGGCATTTCCCGTACGGCCACGGAAACAGAAATCAAATCAGCTTTTCGCCGCGCGGCTATGAAATGTCACCCCGACCGTAATCCCGGCGATAAAAATGCGGAAGAACAATTTAAAAAAGTAAATGAGGCTTTTTCTGTTTTATCGGACCCGCAGAAAAAACAGGTGTACGACCAGTACGGCCACGACGGGCTAAACGGAGCAGGCGGTTTCGGCGGATTTAATGCCTCCGGCTTTGCGGATGTGGGAGATATTTTCGGTTCTGTTTTTGGAGATATTTTCGGGGGCGGTTTTGGTGCGCGCGGCGGTAAACCGCGTGTGCGACGTGGGGAAGATTTGAAAGTAGATGTAGATTTGACTTTAGAGCAAGCCTATAGCGGTTTAGAGAAAGAAGTTTCATATACACGGTTGGACCGCTGTAGTGCCTGCGGCGGCACCGGCGCAGAAGAGGGGAGCCAAGTCAAAACCTGCCGTTCCTGTAATGGTACAGGCAGTGTGGTGTATCAACAAGGATTTTTCAGTATGCGCCAAACCTGTCCGGACTGCGGCGGCAAAGGCCAAGTGGTGGAAAAACCCTGCAAAAAATGTCGCGGCAGCGGTGAAGAGCGGGTCAAAGAGAAAATTACCGTTAAAATTCCGTCCGGCGTGCGCAGCGGGGTAACTTTACGTGTTACCAATGGCGGAGACATCGGCCAAAATGGCGGCGGTTATGGTGATTTATATGTAGAGATGCATGTAAAAAATCATAAAATCTTTGAGCGTGAAGGCGACAATTTACTTTTAAGTGCCACGATTACTTATCCGCAAGCCGTTTTGGGAGGCAGTATCAAAGTGCCCACCATTGAAGGCAAAGAAATAGAAGTCACTATTCCCAAAGGCACCCAATTTGGAGAAGTACTTAAAATGCAAGGGTGCGGGATGCCAAAGCTGGGCAAGAAAGGCTTTGGGGATTTACTTATTCAGGTAAAAATAGAAGTTCCTAAAAAACCGACCGCCCGCCAAAAAGAACTGCTCGAGGAGCTAGCTAAAGAAACTGGCGGCAAAAAAAGCTTCTTCGAAAAATTATTTGATAAATAATTACATTAGCATGTGATTGTACGTTCGGAAACACATGTCCGGCAAAACGGCAAGGTGGTTTTGGAAGCGTATAGCTTTTTCGTAATTTTTATTCTACTTGAATATACTTGGCTACATCTGCCCGATTGCACACGCTATCTGCACATTTTTTATTTGTCGGACAACTCTTTCCACAACAACAACCATTTCCTCCTACATTTCTACAAGTATTTCCAACATTAGCAATACAAATACCGCCTTCATCAAAGTTACTATAGAAACAGGAGCTTTCTGCATTAGCTACGCAAATTGCCCCATTGCTAAATGTACCATTACAGGCCAAATATCCAGATTTTGCAATACATACGGTATTATCTCCTTCAAAGGTAGTATCCATACAAGCATACGCACTATCTGCTATACATTGGCTTCCGGATGTAAAAGTTCCCTTGCAAGAATGAGCTGAATTTCCTTCACATGTAGAACCATTTATAAAAGTTCCTTTACAATTGCTATATGTACAATTTTCTGCTTTGGCATTATCAAAAGTTCCGGTGCAACTATAATAATTTCCTCCTGATTTGCACACACTTCCAGAGTTAAAAGTAGAATCTGTACAGCCCCCGCTTGGCACCGTACTGGCATCGCATACCCCGCCTTCGTTAACTGTAATATTTTTACATCCCGGATTAGCACTCCAACCAAGACTGGGTTGGCAAATTTCTCCATCTTCTATGACTATATCATCCCTCTTATTATATGTACATACTCCACCGCTATAACTACCTTCACCGGCATCACAACGGTCTTTTGTTGTTTTGTAACAGGCACTTAAATTGCTTGACCAAGCACGATTAGCATCTTTGCACGTTGCCTTATCAATTTCTTGGTCTAATAAATAGCCAATATATCCGTCTTGCTCCGTTAATTCTTGACCCATGAGTAATTTTCCGCAAAGTCTGTTTGCGCGTTCATCATTTTTTAATGCTTCACAATGTAGTTGTCCGGCAAATTTTGGGTTATCATCTAAATAACTGGCAAGTCTTACATTGGCAAGCTTGCTATTGGTCACGCGGATGACATTTGGGTCAGCCGTATTATTGGGAGTGAGTAAGGCAAACGTTAAATCGGCGTTATTCATGGTAACGTCTAAATTAGCCATTTCATCCGTATAAGCGCCATTGGTCATTTTAATGGCTTCTTCCGCATCTTTAATGGCTTTGGCACCCGGCAACATAGTGCTCCAATGGCTCTTATCCACCGCACCCTGATACATAGGGATAGCGATAGCTGAAAGTACTCCGATAATCAGTACAACAACCAGTAATTCCACCAGCGTGAATGCTTGTTTGTTTTTTTGCATACGATTCTCCTTTGGTTTCTGTCTTTGGAAAATGAACGCAAAAAAACGGCTGCCATATTTGAGCTTCTGGAAGTAACCCAAATAAAACAGCCGTGGTCTGCCGCGCCCGAAGGCGTGGCAAACACTCGGCACAAAACAAACGGGTAATTAGTCCGTTCATTTTGTGCCTGATATCGGCTGTTTTTGGACTTCCAGAATGCCATCATTTTATTGATAGCTCTCCGTACTCTGCATACGGTTCCAAAAACAGATCAAATTGTAACTACTTTTTCAGTATAGCAAATTTTTTTGGTGTAACCGCGTATGAAACATTATTGCCTATCCACCGGCATTTTTCCTAAAGCTTGTTGACGGCCCAGTAAAATATGCGCGGCGCAAATTTGCATTTCTGCTGCAGGACTAAAACAAAAAAGACGCGCGTGAAGAGAAGGGATATTTTCCGTGCCGAACGGACTGCCAAAACTGATGAAAATACTTTTTTGGCTGTGTTGCGTGGCTTGCATAAGGCGGGTTTTTTCGGCGGCAGATAAATTAATGTGTCCTTTAAAGGCCTTATAATTAGAAAAAGAAACTGCCAGTAGGGTGTCGGTTTTTTTGCCTTCCCATTTTTTAACGGATATACCTTGCTCCTGTAGCGCTTTTATAAAAAATTGAGCGGCCAATGCTTCTTCATTACCCAGTTCTATATAAGCAATTTCCTGCCCCGGTTGTAAGGTGTCTGTGCATCCTTGCCACACGGCACAAGCATTGGCGTAAGTACGGTTAAAATCCGCCGCCGGCAGGCCTGTTTTACATGGAGTGCGGCCCCATAATTTTTCCTGTAACAGGACTGAATTTTCTATGTATTTTTCTAAGCCGGATTGAGTCTGTAGAAAATCCGATAAAGCCAGTGAATTTTCAGCGGCTAGCAAAATATGGGCCCCGGCTCGCAACGCTTGCACAGCGGCTTGTTTTTCATCTCCGATAGCTTTCATGCATAGCGCATCGGTTAAGACAAGTCCGGTAAATTGCAGTTGTTTTTGTAACAAATCCGTAATGACGGGCCTAGATAAAGAAGCCGGATATTGTCCGTCTAAAGCGGGTAATAACAAATGCCCCACCATAACGCTGTCTGCTTGCGGAAGGGCTGTTTGAAAAGGGATTAATTCATTTTCTTGCAGTTGCGACAATGTGCGCGATAAGACGGGTAGTCCCAAATGGGAATCTTGCGTAGTGCGCCCGTGCCCCGGAAAATGTTTAATGCTATTAAGGACTCCGCCGTCCTTTAGCCCACGACAAAGAGCCGCGCCCAGTTTTCCAACGAGCTCCGGATTTTTGCCAAAGGAACGGGTATTGACAATCGGGTTATTTGGCTCATCGCACAAGTCTAAAACAGGGGCGAAAATCCAATCTACGCCTACACTTTTGGCTTCTTTGGCTAAGGTTAAGCCCTTTTGATAAGCAATCTCTTCGCTCGCACCGGCGCCTACCGCCATATTCGAAAGTACCCAAGAAGTGTTTGGGATCCAACGTCCTAAACCGTCCTCATAATCTGCGCAAATAAATAAATGCGGCAAGGGGGAAGCGGAGCGCAAAGTCTGTGCCAGTTGCCGTACTTGTTCTAGAGTTCCACCGTAAATACAAAAACCGCCCACTCCTCGTTTGGCCAGTTCTAAGGCTTCTGTTTGCTTTGTTTTTCCAAACCAAAATCCCGGATAGATGAGGCGATTTATATTCATAAAGTAATTTGTCCTAAAATAGTTTTTTTGCGCGCACCGGTGGCCTGCGGGCAGTGATTGCTTTTGCCTTGCAAAGCATAGGCGGCCATTAAAGCAAAAGCGGCGGCTTCTTTGGCTTGCGGGTCTATGTGATATTTTGAAGAAATGACAACCGGTATATGAGTGAGCTGGCGCAAATTTTTCAGTAAAGTAGTATTGTAAGCTCCTCCCCCGGACACAATTATTTCCCGTCTATACTTTGCGGGAATAAATTGCTCGATTGCTTGCGCCACTGCTGCCGCGGTGAAATAATTTAAGGTAGCCAGTAAGTCATTTATTCTATTTGGTGTAAAGCTTGAAAAATACGTGTGTAAATAGCAAGAGGAAAATTCATTTTTATCTAAGCTCTTGGGTGGCTTTTGGATAAAAAAGGGCTGACGGAGTAGTTTTGAAACCAGCGAAATATCTGCCTGCCCCAAAGCTGCACGGCGGCCGCCTTTGTCAAAAGGCTCTTTGAGATATTGGGCGCAAGCGGTATCCATCAGCGTATTGGCGGGTCCGCAATCAAAGCCAAATGTTTTTACCTTTTTTCCTACTACCGACAAATTAGCAATACCTCCTAAATTGAGCAGTATTTTAGGGGTGCCGCGGCCAAAAATAATTTCATCAAAGAAAGGAATTAACGGAGCGCCTTGTCCTCCTAAAACCATATCCCGTTGCCTAAAATGGCTAACCACCGGACATCCTAATAGTTCGGCTAGGAAGGACGGTTCAGTCAGTTGCAGGGTATTGGCCGGAGTATCTTGCGGGCCGTGATAAATGGTTTGTCCGTGCACACCCGCGCACAGCAAATCACGCGGAGAAAGGCCGGCTGATTTCAAAAATAATTTTGTTTTCTGGGCATATAATTTGCCCAGTTCCATGTGAAGAGCAGATAGTTGGGGAGCGCGTAAAGACGCGGCCTGCAGTAAGCGTTCTTGCAAAGCCAGTGAATAAGAATAATTTTTATAGACCAGTATCCGAAACGGTTTGAGTTGCAGGGCGCAAATTGTTAAACCGTCACAACTCGTGCCGCTCATTAGCCCCAAAGCTATGTTTTTATTTTTCACGCAACGTCTCCCGTAAAAATCCGCGGTGTTTAGCCAAACGTTTTTGAGCTTGGGTGCGGGAACATTTTTTTACATGCATCACAATAGCTGTTTTTACTTGATTGCCGGAAGCCTTTAACAAACTAGCGGCGGTCACTTCATCAGCTCCAGATACAATACAGATTAAACGTATTGCTCTGCGAATTAATTTCTGATTGGTGGGACGTACATCCACCATTAAATTTTGGTACACCTTTCCGGCCCGTGCCATGGCTCCGGTGGTGATGGCATTGAGTGCCATTTTGGTTGCGGTACCGGCTTTTAGGCGTGTAGAACCGCTAAGAGCCTCCGGGCCGGTAGCTAAGAGAATAAACAAATTAGCGTGAGAAATATCAGCTGTTTTATTACAGGCCATTAGAGCCGTATAAGCACCGGCCTGTTGGGCCGCTTCCAAAGCCCCCAACACATAAGGGGTAATGCCGCTGGCAGTTAGTCCAATGACAAAATCTCCGGCACTAACTATTTTAAGGATATCCTTTTTACCTTGACGGCGATTGTCTTCGGCTCCTTCTTGGGCCTTAAACATAGCCGGTTTGCCCCCGGCAATTATACCGATAATTTCAGATGGTTTCGTGCCAAAAGTATTTCATCATCGGCGGCGGTATGATGTACAATCAGTTCTGCGATAATTGCGACACGGCGTACATAACGTACGTTGATGCGGACGGCGAGGCAACGGTGTTTTTCCCGAATCTCGACGAAAAAGAAAATTGGACGCTTTCCGCAGAATCCGAAAAGCTTGAAACGAACGGATACACGATAA
>JAZNEO010000117.1:0-1509 GCA_045588685.1 Candidatus Avelusimicrobium sp.
CCTTCCGTAAGATGCGGATTAAGGAAGGAAAAGGGGCGGACGTTATCCGCCGTCTGGCAACCTACAGTTTGGGCGTTTACCTGCTTCATGAGCATTTGGACCTGCGCACCAAATGGTGTCCTGCCCTGACAGACTTTTTAAAGCCTGTTTTGGGAGAAGGTGTTTTGTTTTTCCTGGCTGGACTGCTTCTTAGCGTGGCAGTGATGTTTGCGGCAGGTATAGCATTAGATTTTGTGAGAGAAAAACTGTTTCATTTCGTATATAAGAGAATTGCAAAAACAAAACCGGTAAAAGCGGTTTATCAGTTGGATGAGATTTTTGCAGAAAAGGAGGGGGAAACCGGTGGAAAATAGCTTATCAAAGAAAAAAGCATTGCATATAGCCGGAGAAATTGTGTTCCCGCTTCTTTTGCTCCTGCTTCCTCTTTTAAAAATTAATCAGGGAATTGATTTGTCGGATACACCGTATAATTTGGGAAATTACCGGTTCTTCGACCAGACGGAAGGGGTGTGGGTATTGTCTACCTTTTTATCTAATGTGGTAGGCTATGTGTTTACGAAACTTCCCTTTGGCGGCACCATGCTGGGAATGAAGTTCTATGGTGCGTTGGTTGTTAGTGCCATGGCGCTTTTTTCCTACCGCTTCTTTAAAACCAAAATGCCTTCATGGGTTGCGTTTTTGGGAGAAGTGGCGGCCATTGGCTTTTGCTGGTGTCCGGTTGGTATTCTGTACCATTATTTGAGTTACTTTTTCTTCCTGCTGGGGGTGGTATTTTTGTTCCGCGGTCTGGCAGGCTGCAGGCCGGTTTGTCTGGTGATTGCAGGCGCATGCCTGGGGCTGAATGTAGCGGTGCGTGTCCCTAATGTGCTGGAAGTGGTTTTGATTGTGGCCTTGTGGTATTACGGCGGCCTGAAAAAGAAATCCTTTGAAGAAATTTCCAAAGAAACGCTACTGTGTGTGGCCGGCTTTTTGGGCGCCCAATTATTAATGTTTATTGTGATGTCTGCTCTTTACGGCATCGGCGCTTATCCGGAGATGATTGGCGGTTTGTTCGGCATCGCGGGAAGGGCTTCCGATTATACCTTCGGAGAGATGCTGGCGTCGATTTTCTCAGCATATCTGACGGGCTTTAAGTGGATGCTTTATATGCTGCTTTGCATTTTGCCGGGTATTCCCTTTATGGTTATCCAAAAAGAGAAATTCCCTCTTTTGCGCAAAGGGATTTATTGTGTGTGCATTGCCTTTTTGTTCTTTGTTCTGGGCAAATGGGGCATGTACAATTTCAAATATTATCAAAAGGAATCCGCTCTTCAGTGGGGCGTGGTATTTTTGCTGTTGTCTATCGGCGTTTGTATTTGGCTCCTTGTTACTAAGGCAGCGGATGATGAGTGGAAGCTGATTGGCAGTTTGTCCCTGGTGGTGATTCTGATTACGCCTTTGGGGAGCAATAACTATGTGTGGCCGATTTTAAACAACCTGTTTTTTGTAGCGCCGGTTACCCTGTGGACC
>JAZNEO010000118.1:0-4241 GCA_045588685.1 Candidatus Avelusimicrobium sp.
ATGATGCATAGCGCCAGTGCTAGTAGGATACTAAACGGCACTACCCAACGAGCCAGCAAAGTAGTTATAGAGAAAGAGTCCGGCAAAATGTCTGTCAATGGATAATTGAGAGGTTTTGTAAAACCGTCGGGGATATACAAATGTACGGCCCATAAACCAATAGGCAACAGAAGCAATAGCAAATACCACGGATCCCGCCAACCAATGATGTCGGAGGCAAATTTTTCCAATATCATGCCTCCCAACAGCAATAAAGTTGTGCATAAGAACACCCAGACCAGTATTTTCACCCAAGCGGCTTGTTTCCAGAACGCGGATAGCAAAATAGATAGTATCCATAGCACTAACGAGGCCAAAAATAAGTGAGCAAACATTATTTCACCTCCTGCGGGTTTTGAGGGATCGGAGTGGTCTTTTTGACAATGCTCTGCACGGAAAACACATCTTGGTGCATGGTCTCTGCAGAAGGAGTTACCTTAGCAAACTTGACCAAATCAGCTGAATTCAAATAACTGCGCAATAGTTGCAATACGGGTTCCATTTCCGGCACTGTGCGGGCACGCCGTAACAATTCTGCGGAAGTATCCGAAGAAACATCCAGCCCAAAACGGCGCCAGTAATACTCGCGCAGGATGTTGCCTAATTCAATGTAAAATAGTTTATATTCCGCTTGTTCCCAAATACCGCTTTGTAATAGTAGCTGTATTTTAGACAAAGCAATGACGTCAGGCGGTCGGTTGTCCGGTATTTCTTGGGCAAGCGGTGTTTGTTTGCGGGTATCTTTCCAAAAGCGGCGTGCTACGTAAATAATCAAAATCAGCACCAACAGACACAACAGCCACCAGATCCAATTAGTGGGAATGTAGGGCGGACGTATATCTCGTAAAGTCTTGTCTTTGAAGTATTGTACCGGTTTTACGGTAATCGTTTGCGGCTGGGTAGAGGCGGTGGCCAGTACTTGGCCGTCACCACTAAGTAATTGAAAATTAACAGCCGTAAAAGTGGAAACTCCCAATGTGAAAGGCAACACTGTTAAATCGTACGCTACAGTTCCCGGAGACAAGGATTCTTGTGTTTGTTTTGATAATGTAAATCCCTCAGGGATAGAATCCGTTTCCACTTGTACGGTATAACCGGGAGTATGGGCCAGTTCAACATGCACGTCTATGGGCTGTGCAAAAAGGGCCTCCTGCGGAAGCTGTTGGGCAGTGATGTCTAAGCGTTGTGCCCACATCAAAACAGGGGTGAGCAGAAATATCAAATAAAAAGTAAATTTTTTCATCGGCGTATTTTCCTGGCGCGTTGTTTAAAAAATGAAATGACCGGATCGGCCGCCGGCAAATCAGGATCGACCGTGATAGCTTCTATCTTAAGCGGTTTGAATAAATCGTTTAATACGTGTTGATGGGATTTTTGTGTCTGGGTCAAAGCACGGTCCACCCCCGCATCTGCTAAAGACACAAACTTGCGTTTTCCCGTTTCCGGATCGCGCAGCTCCACGCAAGCATGAAGGCGCGGAAGTTTTTGTTCCAGCTTATCCTCAATCAAAACAGGAATAAAATCAAATTTTTTGGCTGCCAGTTGCAACGGTTGAGTATAAAGTTGCGGATCCTGCAAGAAATCCGAAATAAAAATCAGAATCCCTTGCCGTTTTATTACTTTACTTAATGTTGTTAAAGCTAGTGCAATATCCGTACCGGTGCCGGTAGGTTCAAAGGCTACCAGTTCTCGAATCAAACGTAAAATATGTTTTTTCCCTTTTTTAGGTGGTACGAATAATTCTATTTTGTCAGAGAATAACAGTAATCCCACTTTATCACTGTTTTTTAAGGCCGAGAAAGCAAATAAGGCGGCCAATTCGGCGGCGGTTTCTTGTTTGAATTTTTGACCGGAACCAAAATTCTGGGAGGCGGATACATCACAGGCAATGAGTAGAGTCAGTTCGCGCTCCTCATTGAATTTTTTGACAAAGGGTGTATTACTGCGAGCGGTAACGTTCCAATCGATAGAACGTACGTCGTCACCGGGGGTATACTCTCGCACTTCCGCAAACTCAATGCCTTGTCCTTTGAACGCGCTCAGATACTCTCCGGCAAAAGTTTCTTCTACCAATTTGCCGGTCTGTATCTCAATCTGCCGAACTTTTTTTAAAATGTCGGAGGTATCCATGCGCATAGGTTGGCTCCGTGCGTAGCTTAGGGTACGTCTACAGCTTCAAAAATTTGTTTGACAATTTGGTCAGAGGTGATGTTTTCGGCCTCGGCTTCATACGTGAGCAATACACGGTGGCGCAACACATCCAGCCCAATGGCCTTAATATCTTCCGGTGTTACATAGCCGCGCCCGTTTAAGAAGGCATAGGCTTTAGCGGCTTGTGTTAAGAAAATCGTGGCACGCGGGCTAGCCCCATAGGCAATAAACGAAGAGAGTTTATCGAGCTTGTAGTCTTTAGGACGACGGGTGGCAAAAACTAAATCTACGACGTAGTTTTTGATTTTTTCATCCATATAAATTGTGTCTACTACGGAGCGTGCTTTCAAAATCATTTCCGGCGTGACAGAGGTGTTTAACGTAATGTTTTGATGGGAAGCCATACGTTCCAAAATAGTTTTTTCTTCCTCTTTGGTAGGATAGGTAATGAGCACCTTGAGCATAAAGCGGTCCACTTGTGCTTCCGGCAAAGGATAAGTGCCTTCTTGTTCAACGGGGTTTTGGGTGGCCAGTACCATAAACGGTGCGGCTAATTTATAAGTTTGCTCCCCAATGGTTACTTGGCGTTCCTGCATGGCTTCTAACAAGGCACTTTGCACTTTAGCGGGGGAACGGTTGATTTCATCAGCCAATACAAAGTTAGAGAAAATAGGTCCTCTCTTAGGGTAGAACATCCCGTCTTTCGGGTTAAAAATTAAGGTACCGGTGATATCGGCCGGCAATAAATCCGGGGTAAACTGGATACGTTGAAATTGTGCATGAATGGCCGAGGCAAGCGTTTTGACGGCTAATGTCTTAGCTAAACCCGGTACCCCTTCAATTAAAATATGTCCGTCTGCCAGCAAAGCTACCAGCATTTTTTCTATTAATCCTTCTTGTCCGACGATGACTTTGCTGACTTCGCGTTTTAAATCTTGCAAAAATAAACTTTCCGCTTGTACTTGTTGGTTGAGTGTGGTGATATCCATAACTCCTCCTTTGCCAATTTATTCTCTTTCTATTATAGCTAAAATAGAAAAGCTTGCGTGAGGAAAATCTGATTAGAATTGGTTTAACGGCGGCGTAATTGCCAGCTCAGTCGGTGAAGGCAAGTATGAGCAGAAAAGAAAAACACACGTAAAGAGGAATTCGTCAAAGGCCAAGCATTATTACCATGCTTGCGTTGAATGCAAAAACAATAATGTTTGGATATAACATCCAGTAGAGCGTGAGTTGGAAGCGTATGTTCCGGCAAGAGCAAACCTTGTACTGTTATTTTGTGATGCTGCAGACGGTTTTTGCTTTCTTCCAATTGCCATAAAAGTTCTTCCGTAGAAAGCGTATGCAACGGAGCTTGGGACATCGCTTGAGAAAGTATTTCCACCCGCCCGCTTTTTTGTAAAGTCAGGAGCTGTTCGACGGTCAATATGTTTTTCCAAGGACCGTTTTGTTTCCAAGCATCATATTCGCCCACATATTGAACGGGTACGCCGACAGCTGCACAAGCTTGGTATTTTTCCAACAGGGAAATAAGATGTTGAAAATAGTGTTGGTATCCGCCCGCCAGCACTAATAGAAGGGGCCGGCTCGGTAAAGGATCTTTTAAGGCAGAGGAGGGTAAAAGCGTATGGAATTGATGCTTTTGCAGGTATTGCAGTAGCCTTTCAAAAGACTTAGCGGAGAAATTATTTTCGGTGATAAGCAATACCGGCAACACAGGTCTGCGTGGCTTAACAAGAGGCCGCAGATATAACAGTACTGCTAACGTGACAAAAATGAGTAAATAGGGCATTAGAACCGGCTTTTTCCGCGTGTAATTTGAATATAAAAATCTTGCATCGTTTCTCCGCCGCGCGGGAAAGTGCGTAAAATAGTTTTTTTACCCAGCCACGGCCAGGCATTAATACCCTGTTTGGTGCTGAAATCAAATTCATATCCGGCTTGAAAAATAAGCGGGCGGACGCGTTTATCAAAGCCACCGGAGCCGAACGGATAACAGAAAGCACGACACGCAACCCCCAGTTCTTGTTCGATTTTTGTCTTGCTTTGCT
>JAZNEO010000119.1:0-4851 GCA_045588685.1 Candidatus Avelusimicrobium sp.
TGGCCCCGCAGTCGGATCCAAAGGGGGCTTCTTATAATGTGTTGCAGGCTCAAATTGCCATGGGGTCCGGTGGCATTTGGGGAAAAGGGTTATTTTCGGGGACACAATCTCGCTTAGGGTTTGTGCCGGAAAAACATACGGATTTTATTTTGGCAGTCGTAGGAGAAGAATTAGGATTGTGGGGGACGCTGCTGGTGCTGGGGTTATATGTGCTGATTTTATGGCGTATTTGCTTGATTGGATATTTGGCCAGTGACCGTTACGGATATTTGATCTGTAGCGGGATTTTTGGCATGTTTTTCACGTATATGTTAATTAATTTTGGGATGCTCATTGGTCTTTTCCCGGTGGCAGGGATTCCCTTACCGTTTATTTCATACGGAGGGTCCAACCTAGTATCTAGTATGCTGGCATTGGGGGTAGTACAGTCGGTTTATGCACGGCGTATTACATCCGGTGGATAAAAAAGTATGATAAATACCCCAAAAATTTATAAAATACGTGTAACGTTTACTGTGGACCACGCAACGGACCACAAACGTATTGTGTCAGCTTTGCGCAATCGGGTATTGCGCAGTGGGTTGCCGTTTGAGCCCGCAAAAGTAAATCCAAAATGGCCCCGTTTAGCGTATGGTCCTGTTTTAGGGCAGGGTCAGCGTAGTGAGGGCGAAATAGCGGACCTGTATTTTTCGGTTCCGGTTTCCCCAGAAGAGGTGCGGGCCAAGTTAAATGCTTCTGCTTCGGGCGGAATGCGCATTTTACGTGTACAGCGAGTGCCGTATGCGTTGCCTTCCGTAAGCCATTTGGCAGAGGTAATGAAGTACCGTGTGCAAGGAGATTTTGCTAGTTATACTCCGGCAGTCGGCGCGGAAACTTTCTTCCGCGGAAAACAAGTATATGTAATCATGCAGGCACCAAACGGAATGACGGTGCAACAAGACTTGAAACCGTTTGTGTTATCGGTGGCACAGCCACAGCCTGATCAGTTGGAATTATGGTTGCAAAAGAGTGCCGACAAAATGGCTAAGCCGGAAGAAGTGGTAGCGGCTTGGTTGCAGGTGCCGGTGCCCACCGAAACCGTGTTTGCCCTACCGGGCATTGAATTTATTAGAGAAGCACTATATTGGCGCGACAGCAGTGAAAATTTACATGCCATTTAGTGAAAGAGGATTTGACGTATGAATAAAACAGTAGAAGAAGCGCCGAAAGTAGAAGTATTGGTCAATACTTCTTTTGAAGAAACGCGCATTGCTATTTTAGAAAATGACCGTATCAATGAACTAATTTGGGAGCGCCGCGGTTCGCTTAATATTGTAGGAAATATTTACAAAGCGACCGTAGAAAATGTGTTACCGGGTATTTCCAGCGCCTTTGCTAATATCGGCTATGAGAAAAATGCCTATTTGTATATTTCCGATATTTTAGGGGCCGACCGGAAAAATATTGATAAAGCGCTTAAAAAAGGCCAGCAAATTATGGTGCAGGTCGTGAAAGATGCGATCGGTACCAAAGGAATGAAAGTAACGATGGATGTTACGTTGCCCGGTCGTTATTTGGTGCTCACTCCGCATCAAAGTTTTGTGGGAGTTTCTAAAAATATCGAAGACAGTGAGGCCCGCCATAAACTCAATGATATTATGCAGGAATTGGCGCAAAAACACTTAAACGGGATGGGATGTATTGTCCGTACCGAAGCGGAAGAAGCTACCAAAGACGAGTTGGAACGGGAAGTGAAGTATTTATACCGTCAATGGCAGTCCATTATGAAGAAATTTGAAACGCAATCCTCTCCGGCTTTGTTGCACGAAGATATGGATGCGGTGTTGCAAGTGGCGCGTGACGTGCTGAGCGAAAATGCCAAAGTATATCTGTTAGATAATAAGAAAGATTATGAACGGGTGCTCGATTTTGTAAAGAAAAATTCGCCGGAACTAGAAGACCGTGTCAAATTATATAAAGGCAAAACCCCTATTTTTGAGGCCTATGGCGTGGAGCCGGAAATTGATAATTTGCGTAAAATTAAATTGCCTTTACCCAACGGCGGAAGTATCATTATTCAAGAAGCGGAAAGTTTGTGCGCCATTGATGTGAATACCGGCAAATTTACAGGCAATAAATCCCAAGAAGAAACCGTCACACAAACCAATATCGAAGCGGCCCAAGAAATTGCCCACCAGTTACGCCTGCGCAATATCGGCGGGATTATTGTGATTGATTTTATCGATATGCGCAAAGCCTCCAGCCGCCACCGGGTGGTGGAAGCGTTGGCAAATGCCGTGCGCGGAGACCGGGCCAAAATCCGCATTTTGCCTATTACCCGTTTGGGTCTAGTGGAAATGACACGCGAGCGCAAACGCGAAAGTACCGGCAGTTTTATTAGTGAGGAATGTCCCCAATGTCATGGTTCGGGGCGGGTGCTTTCAGCCGAAAGTATGCGCATTAAAATACAGCGTGAAATTTATGATTTGACCAACGGCCGCCCGGGCGGCAATTTACGGGTAGTATTGCATCCTGTATTGGCAGATGCAATTAAAGCCAAACAAGCCGATATTGAAGAAAACATCCACCGTTCGCTCAAAATTCAGTCTGATCCGCAACTGGCGTGGGAAGATTATAAAATTGTCTTAGAATAACCGTACACCGCACGGCGTCAGATCCGTGCGGTCTTTTTATGAAAAAACTGCTTTTGTCTATTTGCTTGTTTTTGTTCGGGCTGACCCCTGCGTTATACGCGCAAGGGAAGACTGCCGTACAAATTTTAGGTAAAGACAAAGGTTCCGTTTCTTCTATAAAAGCGGCAGGACATACGTTGGTGGATGCCCAAGCGACTGCCAAAAAATTGGGCGGCACCGTAGAGCTTTTCTCTGCTTCTAAGCAACTGAAAATTGCCTTTCCCGGAATGTATGCCATTGTGAGTGCTTCGCTACGGGAAGTGATTATCAATACAACGACCGTTCCCCTGCCTACAGAGAGTATCGTTTCCGGCGGGAAAATCTATGTGCCGGTGGAATTTTTCTTGCTACCGCAAATACAAAAAGCGTTGGATCGGCAAATCGCATTTCAGAATAATACGCTGGTAGTAGAGAAACATTTTACGGTGGCGTTCGAACAATTAGACAAGCAAACTGATTTTGACGGACTACAGATTTGGACCAAATCCAAAACCGCTCCCACACTTGAACAAACTAACAAACATACCTTAAAAGCGACGTTTTCTAATGCCGTATTGAAGAGAGAAATCAGTCAGCGGCCGAAAGATACGTTTATTCGTTCTTTCTCTTTGACGCAATCTGGAAAAAATGTGGTGATGGAAGTTATTCTGGGTACGCAAGGAAAAGTGTGGAAAATGCTAGGGGGGGCTTCCGGCCAAACCTTGCGTATTTCGGCTAAAGAAATAGCGGACCGTCCAGCGACCAAAGAAACGTCCGCAGAGCCTAAAAAACCGGCAGAGCCAATAACGTCGGTTTTGCAACCTTCTGTGATAGCGGAAGAATTCCCCGCGTCTTCTGCGGAGGCGGAAGCAGAGCCGGTAACGGGGGCCGAGACAGAGGCTGAAGAGTTAGATTTGCGTGCACCGGACGAGGATACACCGTTGCTTTCAGCAGGTGAAGAAGCGGGTGCTACTACGCCTATTATATCAGCGGTGCCGCCCCCTACCATGAGTGCCGCGCCTGCTCCGGTGTTGAAGGCTAAGAGTAAAGTCCGCATTGTCATAGATCCCGGGCACGGAGGGCAAGATCCAGGTGCCGTCCGCCGAGGCAGTTTGCGGGAAAAAGAACTTAATTTAGTGGTTTCCAAACACGTGTATAATTATCTGAAAAAACAAGGGTTTGATGTGACTCTGACCCGTAGTGATGATACGTTTGTTACGTTGGCCGGACGTAGTAAAAAAGCCAATGATTTGAAGGCGGATTTGTTTGTTTCTGTACATACCAATGCTACCAAACGTAGTGATGCCAACGGCTTTGAAGTATATTTTCGCTCCGATAAAGCCACCGACAAAGAAGCCGCTGAAATTGCCGCCTTTGAAAACGAATCTTTACAATATGAAGAAGCGCACTATAGTTTTGTAGATAAACTGTTGCAATCGCTGGCCAAAAACGAATATATGAATGAGAGTTCGAAACTGGCCGGTCACGTGCGTAACTATGTGTACAAAGAGCCGGGCATCGGGATTGCGGTGCGGCAAAATAATTCAATTAAACAAGCTAACTTTTATGTATTACGCGGGGTGCAGGCACCGGCTATTTTGGTGGAAATGGGCTTTATCAGCAGTCCCAAAGACCGCGCACGGCTGAATAATAAATCTGCTCAAAAGAGAATGGGCGAAGGTATTGGAAAAGGAATTATGTCCTACCTGAAAGCCGAAGGCAAAGTGAAATAAGCATAGTTTGAACTATTTATAAAAGAGCGGGAAAGTTTTAATACTTTCCCGCTCTTCTAATCTATAGGTTTCTGCGTGCAGTAAATTAAATATCTAATTGGCAGAATGCCCGGCGATATTGAGAGGCGGGAGAAAAACCGCCTGCTATGAATAGAACCTTCGTCTTAGTAATTCTAAAAAGCCTGACGAAAGGATATCTACCATCAGAAAAATGTGAAGTAGCATACGATAGTACTATATCATCGTTACCGCAATAGTCTAATTGGCAGCTTTTTGCTGTTGCGTTATCTTCTTCACAGTTTTGCAACCACTTATTAGCATAAGCAACGGGGTCTATCGTTTTTTCTGTTGCCTCAAATATTGAAAATACCTGGCCGTCTATTTCGGCTTCATAGTGAATAGTTCCATCTTTTGATTTATCGTCCACTTTGTGGAAAACCCAAGTCTTTCCGGCAAAAGAAATTTTT
>JAZNEO010000120.1:0-21142 GCA_045588685.1 Candidatus Avelusimicrobium sp.
CTTTTTCCCCTTTGCGCACGGCGTTAATCACCGCTTGCAATTTACTCATTAAACGCGTTTTGATTTCTGCCGCTGCTTTTTCTGTAAACGTCAAAGCAACCAGACGCGGGGCCAAAATTCCTTGTGCCAGTAAAGCAAAACATAATCGTTCAATCAGCAAGGTAGTTTTGCCGGTACCGGCACCGGCCTCTACTACCCAATTAATATCTAATCGGCTGCGTACCAGTTGGCGATCTTCGGTTAAATTCATTGGGTCGCCTCCTCTAACGCGCGCACCTGCCTGCTATGGCTGGCCCGCAGTAAACTACGGAAAACATCTTTGCGGCAAATAGCACTATACGGACAATAGGCGCAATGTTTTCCGGGATGCATAAAAAATTGGCCCTGTTGCACCAGTTGCATCAGAAACGTGAAAAAATCAGCCGCCCGCTCTTGCACCGCTTGAAAGTCTGCCTGACTGAGCTCTTGGCGGTTATACCCTTTTTGGATATTTAGCAAAGCCGCCCCGTCTGCAGATAATCCCTGTGTAGAAGCCTGTTGCTGTGCCAAAACTAGGTATAGGAACGGTTGCAAAATAACTTGTTTGAACATATCCGCCGCCAAATTTTTGCCGCCGCGGCGGCCGGATTTGTAATCTGCAATTCGAAAGGTCTTCTGTTCGGGATTAACGTCGATCCGGTCTATAATTCCTTTTATTTTTAGAGATAACTGAGCAGAAGGCTGATATATTTTTTCAAAATAGGTTTCAAAAATATGCGGCACATACCCGTCTAAATACTGGGCATCTTTGACTACAAAATCGGCTAATTTTTCTTGCATATCCTCTACCAACAAATCCCAAATCACCGGATAAATCCCAAACTGTTTATAGCTTTCTGCCGGATAACGTTTTTCAAACGCCTCTTTGACCCGTTCTTGGCGGGCTTGATCAAATAACTCGGCCGTCAAACCCTCTTGATCCAAACGCTGGTAATAATCCATGAGCACTTCATGGTAAATCGTACCGCGCAAATTGGGGGCTATTTCGCTGCGGCTAAGCACTTCATCGGGATGAGCTAGCCCCACCCCTTTGGTAAAAAAGTATTTTAGCGGACAACGAGCCAAATCCTGTAGTGCCGAGGGCGAAAATCCTTGGGCATTCTGCGCTTGAAAAATGGACGCTCCGCTGGTAATGATACCGTCATATGCTGTTAAAGCACCGGCCGTAGCAATTTGTTTGGCGGCCTCTAATTGCTCAGTAAGTTGCGCTCGATTTAGCCCCACCTGTTCATATACAGAAGCATCGGCCGTTTGGGCAGCTAGCATAAGTGAGATTTCTTGCCGGGTTAATAAACTGCTTTCTATGGTGCTCAAACGGTCTAAAAGACGGGCGGGCACCTTTTGCAGTATTTTCTCCGTTAATCCCACCCCGGCCGCCCGTGCTAGTTCCAGCACATAACTGGACGGCACAAGTGCTTTTTTGGCTTCATCTTCCCGCAAGAAAGAAACATACAATTGTTGTTGGGCAGTCTGCACTACACCGGAAAATAGTAGTCGTTCTTCCTCAAAACGCTCCATTTTTTGATTAATCCAAAACCCCAATTGGTCGCGCAATATGCGACGGTAATAGTCTTTAAGTACTGGATCTTCCCGAATAATTTGCGGAAAGATTTTTTCATTGGCGCCCAACAGAAAAATCACTTTAAATTCCATACCGCGCAAACTTTGCACTTCTCCTACTGTCACCGCACCGGCCGGATGATACACCTGATGCACGGTTATTGCCTTCCAAGCGGCTAACAACTCTTCTACAAATTCTCCGCGTTGGGCATCGCGAGCAATCGTTTCATAACGGGCAAAACTATTTACCGACTCTTGCAGCTGTTGCCACAGAGACTCCTCCTGCGGGGTAAAAATAGCGGTATCGGTATATTGTTGCAAAAGGGCTAAGGCGGCCTGAGATAAACTGGTCCAGGAAAGTGCTTTTTCTAAAAATTCCAGTTGCCCTTTTATTTTCTCTAACCATTGCAAAAAGGCAGGATCATAATGTTTTAAACCGGGACGTACTAAATCTGTCCATTGGTTGTAATCGCGCTCAGCTAGGCTTTCTTCTACCAAATAGCGCCATTGATTTTGAATGGCAAAATACGGACTATTAATCACAGAAAGCAACTGTTCCCTGTCAAAGCCATTGCGCGCCAAAGAGATTAAATTGAGCCAAAATACTCCCAGCGGGTGTGCCTCTAAACCCGTTGAGAAATCTGCTTGAAAAGCAATGCCATTTTCCGCAAACAAACCGGGCAATGTCAGTTGATACGGATCTAAAGAACGGGCCACAACCGCCATATCCTCCCAGGCAATGTCTTGCTGTTCGTGTAAGCGCAACATTTCTTTTGCTACAAAGAACAATTCTCCTTGCGGATCCGGAGCAGAGACTAAGCGCAAACCGTCCGGTTTTTGTTGCGCGGCTTGCGCTGTAAATAAGTAATCCGCTACTGCTTCTACGGTTTCCGGTTCGCCTTTGTTTGGCAAAGCAATACAGTTAGCACTACCGGCAATATTGGTTTCAAAAAATTTACGCCCAAAGGCAAAAGACGGTGCATCGGAATAGGCCCAAAAAACCGTTACCGGATAATGGGATCTTAACACTTGAAACAACTCCAATTGGCGGCCGGTCAATTCGTAAAACCCATATACTAAAATTTCTTGAAAAGTATGTAGCCACCGGCTACCCTGCGACGCTTGTTGTAAGGCCTGCGCAAAATACTGCTGATAAGAACGGTACCCGGGCACTTGGTCCAATTTTTGCTGATAGGTCTTGTACACTTGCACCAGCCACTGCCAATGAGCGGCATCTTCTTGCAGAAAGGGATCGGTCAATGTGTCTGCGTGTTCTTGTAAGACGACAGGGTCGGCTAGCGAATCGGCCAAATCGCGCAATGAAGATTTTAATGCACTGAGAAATCCGCGGCTCACCGGGTAGCGGTTCAAACCGTTTGTTTGTAAAGTTTGTTTCAATAAATAATCGTGAAAAAGATCATTTGGCAATAAAGCAAACCGATTATTTCCGTTTTCCGCATCCAAGGTGGAAATGAGTTGGGAAAAAGTGACAAAAAATACATTACTAATCAGGCCGTTGCGGCATGCCAATTTGCGTCGTAAATATTCCGCCATCCGGCCGGACGGGCATAGCACCAGCACCGGGCGTTGTGGGCCGGGTTGCAAAGCAGAGGCATATGCCAAAAATTTCTTTTCTAAAGCCTGATAAGGCCCATAATAAGTGCTCATAAAATGCTATAGTAATAAGGTATTTTATACATTATTGCATTTTTGGCGCGGCTTGTTGCGGCGCATTTTGAAAAATGAAAAAAACACTGATTTTAATGCGTCACGGTCAAGCCGGATTTGCAGCTACCAGCGATGCACAACGTCCGCTCACATCCGAAGGCGAAGAACAAGCCCGTCGCACCGGGCAAATGCTAAAGCAGGCCGGGTTTACCCCGCAACTGATTTTATGCAGCCCTTTACTGCGCGCCCAACAAAGCGCTCAATTAGCCGCCAGTGCTTGGGAAATCGCTCCCCAAACAGAAGGTAGTTTAGACGGCCGTTTAAGTGCCGCCGGTCTAGTAGATTTAGCGCAGGAGTATTTGGCGGAATATGATTGCATTTTACTGGTAGGACATAACCCCAATGTCAGCTTAGCCGCCGGACTGTTAAATGGACAATATGTTTCTTTCCGCCCGGGAAACGCCATGGTTTTTGATGTGACTGATTTTAACAAGCCCATCGTTATATTTAAGGAGATTACATGACGATTTTAGATGCCGTTCTGCTCGGTTTATTGCAAGCATTGGGCGAATTTTTACCGATTTCCAGTTCGGCCCACTTGGTGCTACTTCCTTTTTTCAGAGGCCAAGTTTATCAGGGTGTCAGCTTTGATGTAATGCTTCATTTAGCTACGCTGCTGGCCGTACTGCTTTACTTTGCTAAAGATTGGGCCCAAATTATCAAAGACGGTTTGACGCAACCGCGCTCGCCCCAAGGAAAAATTTTGTGGTTACTGGCTTTGGCTACTTTACCGGCGGCCCTGGCCGGAGTATGCTTACACCACCAAGTAGAAACTATTTTTAGAAATCCGCTTTCCATTGCGGGATGTTTGATGCTCTTTGCGCTTCTGTTGGGCTGGGCAGACCGCCGTGTTTCCTCCCCTTCAACAGATACCCCACTGACTTTTAAAACACTTTTTCTGATTGGTTGTGCACAAGCCTTGGCTCTAATGCCCGGCGTATCGCGTAGCGGTATCACCATTACGGCGGCATTATTGTTAGGGTTTTCACGCACGCAAAGTACGCGCATTTCTTTTTTACTTTCCGCCCCGATTATTGCCGGGGCCGCGCTGTTAGAAATGACAAAACTTTCATGGACGGATTTAAATACCGCCCTGATATGCGGATTTTTCAGCGCGTTTATTGGAGCGCTGTTTGTAATCGGCGGTTTGATGAGATACATTAAAAGCCATACCTTTTCTGTTTTTGTAATATACCGCTTGCTACTGGGATGTGCCATTATTGCATGGTACGCCCACATACACGGATAAGATTTGTATTAGGAGAAAAAAGGAGAACTTATGAGTTATATATTAGCAGTATGTTTAGCACTTTGTTGGGGAACGGTATTTTTAACTACCAAAAATATCGTAAACGTATTACCTCCCTACTGGTCCACTTTTTTTATCGTGTCGGCAGGGTTCGTATTTTTAGGTATTTTATATACGGTCCAACGCAAAAGCCTGCGGATCCGGCCCCGCGATTTATGGAAACCGTGCTTGGTGGGATTTTTATTGATTTTGTTCCCGTTTGCGGCGCGTTCTTGGGGGCAGCGCTTTGTGGCGCCGACAATCGGCGGGCTGATTAACGGAACAGTGCCCATGTGGGCGTTTGTGGCAGGCGCGGTACTGCTCAAAGGAGTGGACCGCTTTACATGGCGGCGTGCAATTGGGGTACTGGTGGGCCTGGCCGGACTGGTGGCTATTATTGGCCCGTCTTCATTGGCTTTTGACAAAGACTTGTCGGCACTATACGGCAGTATAGCCTTACTGATCATGGCTTGGTCCTATGCTTTTGGAAACGTGATGACTAAAAAAATTATGGTAGATGACCACAGCACCTCTTTAGAAGCCAATGCCTTTTACCAATATGTTTTCTCGGCCCTGATTTTATTCTTAATTGCGTTCGCGTTAGAACCGATACCCGCGCCGGACGTATTTTCCGGGAAAGTAATTCTTTCTATTATTTGTGCGGGGGTTTTTTCATCGGCGGTAGCGTTTTTGCTGTTAGTGGCCCTGCTCAAACGCTGGGGCGCCACGCGTACCTCGGCCGTGTCTTATTTTACCCCGGTGGTGGCAATGATAGGCGATGTTGTTTTCTTGCACCGTATGCCGGGCGGCAATGAGTTAATTGGGCTAGGATTAATTTTTATCAGTTTATTTTTAATCCAAAAACCTATTAAGGAAAAATAAGGATTTATTTTGATAGAAAAATGTTTATAATATAAAAAAGGAGATTTTTTGCAGTACCCTAAGCTACCCTGCTTAGTTTAAATTTAAAACTGTTTTTGGAACCGCGTGCAGAACACGGAGCGCTATTGGAAACAATGGCTTGATCAAAGTCCAAAAATAGCCGTTTAGGCATAAAGCATACGGAAGTCATGAGCCGCTTGTTTTATGCCAAACGTTTATCGTTTTGCGATAAACTACGGCTGTTTTATTTGGGTCACTTTGATCAGCTCAAATAAAGCAGCCGTTTTTTTGCGTTCCGTTTCCAAAAATAGGAAGGAGAAGAAAAATGAAAAAACAAGAAAAAACATCCCCCTGTCATTCCCGAGTGTCTGGCGGCGCACAGCGTTCGGGAATCTCATCCTTAAAAACAAAAAAGGTTGAGGTCCCCGATTACAAATCTCGGGAACGACAATGTATGGGCTTTACGCTCATTGAGCTACTTGTGGTGGTTTTAATTATCGGTATTTTATCTGCTATTGCCCTGCCGCAATACACGATAGCAGTCGAAAAATCGCGCATGGCTGAAGCACTACAAAATATGACTTCTTTACAACGTGCAATAGACATATACTTAATGGAAAATGGATGGCCTAGTAGTGAGGAACAAATAAGATTTCTTGGAAAAAACTCGAACGCCTCCGGATATCTAAATATTGACCTAGAAAGTGTTTTAGACTGTACACAAGATGGAGGTCAACGTTGTGGCAGTAAATATTTTATCTATGACGCAAGCTGTGGAAGTTCAAGTTGTGAGGTAGATGCTCGGCGGGCACAAAATGGAAGTTCAGAGGCAAGAGAAGAATATGAGTTAGAATGGCACAGATGGCCTGATTCTGGAAGCGAATGGAATAAACACTGTCTTATTTATGATGATTATTCTGCAAAAATATGTATGCCTTTATATGCACAGGGTTGGGAAGATTGAGTACAGGCTATATAATGTTACGCCGGGGTATTTCCGCTAAAGTCGGGCGCTTTTTCTTCATCGGGGCAAACAGATTGCGCACAGCGGTTGCGGAAGGCGCACGTGGCACAGTGAGAAGTGTCCGGGTCCAATTTTCCAGCTTCTATTTTCTGCCCCACTTCTATAAACGTGCCTAAAATTTTAGCTTCGTCAAAAGCTTCAAACGGCGCGCTGACTACTTTGTCAAACGCCGTAAAATAGAAGGAGGCTTTGCCTTTTTTCATATTCCACGCGCGTTGCGCGCCGATGGCATAAATACCCAGTTGCAACGAATCGGTAATTTGCGCTTCCAAATCAATATCATCCCCGGTTTTATAATCAATTACTTCCCAACTACCGTCAGGATATTTATCGGTACGGTCAATTTTGCCGCGCAGGGTCCATTTGCCTTCGGTAAAAATAAATTCCCGCTCCGTGCTGTCCACCGTTGTTTTGCGCTCATATTCATGCTCGGCATATTTTTCCAATTGTTGTTTGCCTTTTAAATAATACTCCATTTGCTCGGCGGCACTCTTATACCCTGCCCCCAACCAACAATCATCATAATAGGCTAATAGTTCCGAAGGGTCATTACTATGGCGGTGGTACTGCTCCAACGTACGATGTATAGACACCCCCAAAGACGAAGCCGCTACTAATCCTTCTTTGCGTCCGTCTATGTATTTGTACTTATACAGGAGCGGACATTCCAAATAAGTTTTAATTTTAGAATAATTTAATTCATGTACATCGCTATACATTTAGACCGCCTTGTAGCGCAGAAAATGGACGAGAGTGTCGCCGTATTTTTCTTCGCGGTATTTTTCTAAATTTTCCGGCACAGCAAATTGCTCGGTTTTATGGGTTTGCAAGACAATAATCCCTTTCGGGGCCAGCAGTTTGGCCTCTGCTACATTTTTTAAAGCCGGCTCGGAAAAAGACAACATTTTGTTATTCAAGTCGCGGTACGGCGGCCCCATAAAAATAATGTCATAGCCTTCATTGTCGCTATACGAGAGCAAGAAATCAAGCGGCTTTAAAATATCGGCTTTAATAACCCGCGCGCGGTCCTCAAAACCCAAATGAGCCAAATTGCGGTGTATGTTTTTAATACAGGCCGGTTCCCGATCTACCGACACCACCCTCACTGCCCCGCGCGAAAGAGCTTCCAGCGACACATTGCCGGTACCGGCGAATAAATCTAGCCACATGGCCCCCGTCAAACGCGGCCGCAAAATATCAAACACAGACTGTTTGATACGGTCTGAAATGGGTTTAACGGGCAGTTTTTTAGACACAGAGAAAATACGGCGTCCTCGTGCAGTACCGGCAATAATACGCATAAAAACTCCTTATAGTTGGGCAATCCCTTCCTTAATGGCGTAGCGCACCAGCTCAGCCTGTTTATGAATATTGAGCTTACGCATAATGTTATTGCGGTGCACGTGAATAGTGTTTAGGGATAAATTAAATGTTTTGGCAATTTGTTTGCTGCTGTACCCCTCAGCAATTAGTTGCAATACTTCTTTTTCTTTGGGGGTTAGCCCGGTGCCGTCGCGTCTGCGCGGAGAGGTTTTACCCAAGAACCCCTGCACAATGTACTTAGACACCTTGCTACACAAATAGAAGCGTCCGCCGGCCACTTCCCGAATAGCATCTACAATTTCATCAGCCGTAGATACTTTGACAATAAATCCTTTGGCTCCGGCTTTGAGTGCTTTTTCCACAGAAACGCGGTCATCGTACATGCTAAGCATCACTACTTTAGCTTCCGGTTTCAGTTTCAGCAACTGGTGCGTGGACTCAATGCCATTTAATACCGGCATGGAAATATCCACCACATACACATCCGCATCATGGTTAGCCGCCCATTCCACCAATTCCTTTCCGTTGGAAATTTCGGCCACCACTTCCATATCTTTGCCTTTGCGCTCCAACACGGCACGTACGCCGTCACGCACAATGGCATGATCATCTGCTAATACTACTTTTATACTCATCGATTTATCTCCCCGTACACGATCTTGGGACACATAACTTCTACCACCGTGCCTTTTCCAAGTTCGCTTTTAATTGTAAATTTCCCACCCAAGTAAGCTACACTATCCCGCATGGAAAGTAGCCCTACATGGTCTATCGAGCGTTGTTTATTTTGCTTAAATCCTTTTCCGTTATCGGTAATGCGTAAAGTGACTTCTTTCACGCCGCGTTTGATATAAATATCCACTTTCGTGGCCTGAGAGTGTTTTAAGATATTGTTCAAGCTTTCCTGCGCCACACGGTACAATACGATTTTCACTTCATCAGACATCTTTAACTCATCATCTGCCTCAAAGTGAAACGAGGGCTTAATGTCGCGGTAACGAGTGACATTTTCTACCATATCCCGCACGGCTTCCGTCAATTCCACCGTCTCCAAATTGGGCGGCCGCATACTTACTACAATGTTTTTAATGCGCTCAATACTGTCTTTGATTTGTTTATCTAGCGCCGCAATATCTTTCAGAGCCTGTACTTGGTCTTGCGTACTGACGCTGTCTTTGACCATGCTAAGTAGGGAGGTTAAAATAACCGCCGAAGAGCCGATTTCATCATGCAAGGCAGAGGATAATTTGCGACGTTCTTCTTCCCGCGCCATCAGTAACACTTGCGGAAAAGTCCGACGACCGACTTCTTTCAAAAAACGGGTATGATGATATTCGTAAGCCCAATCGGTAATGTTTTTTACCAATCCTAGCACACTGCCCACCTGCCCTTGTTGGTCCCGCAAAGGGATGAGTGTTGTTTGAAAAAAACAGTTATTTTCCCCCTGACAAGCACTCCACTCATAGCTGATCACTTCTCCGGCAGCCGCTTTTTGATGAGCCTGTTCATGCACTGGTTGCGTCAAGTCTACCTCCACTTGCACGGTAGCCCCTTTGGGCGTACCAAAAAGAAAAACTTGCCGGTTATGTGTGTCGGCAATGTACACCAAGTCATATCCCTCCACACCCTGTTCCTTAAAGGAAGCAAGCGCCGGGCTGTCCGACACAAAACGGGCGGTTTCCCCGCACTCGGCTGGACATGAATAGACACAAGATTTCGGTTTTTTGGATGAAGACATACAAGGCCCCCAATATAGATAGATTTTACTATTTTTTTAAGATTACGGATAGTAAATTTTCAAACGCACTCCTGCCGATTAGATTAAATTTTCCCTCTTACGACCTATTCTCATGATTATTTTACCGATCGTTTTTCTCTTCCTACAAAAGGGTTATATAATATAGTGCAAGCATAAACAGTAAAGGCAGACAAGTTTTGTATAATAAAAATATGCGTTTAATCCGGAATATTTTATTCTCTAAATTTTTTATTTTTTCTTTTTTGATATTCCTAGTTGCCGCCATTCTAGGGGGCGCTGTATTTATGCGCTACATTTTTTCCGGTATTCCCCCTGTATATGAAATGGAAGAGTATACCCCTTCGCTGACTACCAAAGTATTTGACCGCAACGGCCAGCTTATCCATGAATTTTCCATTGAAAAACGCAGTATGGTGCCGCTGGAAGAAATACCGGTAGACCTGCAAAACGGCGTGGTAGCCATGGAGGACCGGGATTTTTTTCAACATGCCGGTTTTTCCGTGCGGGGCATTTTCCGCGCTTTGCTAGAGGATTTACGCACGCGCCGGGCTTCTCAAGGGGCCTCTACGCTCACGCAACAGTTGACCCGGGGTGTTTTCCTAACCCAGCAGAAAAAACTCATTCGCAAAATCCGCGAAATCATTTTGGCTGTTCAAATCGAATACAGTTTTAGTAAGCAGGAAATTTTACAATTATATCTTAATGAAATTTACTTGGGAAGCGGAGCGTATGGGGTAAAAGCCGCGGCCAAACGTTATTTCAATAAAGATCTTTCCGAGCTGACTACCGGAGAGTCTGCTCTACTTATTGGGCTCATTCCGTCGCCCGGCAATTATAATCCGTTTGCCAACCCACAGCGCTCCAAAGCACGCCGCGACCTGGTGTTACAAGTCATGTATGACCAAGGATATTTAGACAAAGAAGCCCTGGAAAAAGCCAAAGCCGAACCGCTTCCTCAAAAAGAGCCGTCTGCGCAAGGAGACAAACCGGCCTTGTATTTTATTGAACATATCCGTCGCATCCTAGAACCCAAATACGGCACAGAAACCTTATGGAAGGGTGGGCTTAACATTTACACGACCTTAGACTTAGAGCAACAGATCCAAGCCGAGCAAATTATGAACCAAAAATTGTTAGAGTTAGATGCCGTCATTGCCAAAGGAATGGGCATTGAAATAGACCCTAACGATGCCGAAGCCGACACCCGCCACCTAACAGAAGAAGATGCGCAGGCCACCCCGCGGGAAGATTATCCGCGTCTGCAAGGAGCTTTTTTGGTGCGGGATGTAAAAACAGGAGCCGTACGGGTTATGATCGGCGGGCGTAGTTTTTCGGACAGCAAATTTAACCGCGCTACGCAAGCCTACCGCCAACCGGGTTCCTCTTTCAAGCCCTATGTTTGGATGGCTGCTTTACAACAAGGTTATACTCCGGCTACTTTGGTCAAAGATTTACCAACCATGTTTTATTTTGACGGACGCAACTGGCATACGTTTGATGAGAATGCCGATTTATATTCCTTAGATTTAGCTTCCCAATCGTTTATCGGTAATAAATCCTTTAACGTTTGGGTGCCCCAAAACTACGGAGGCCGCAGCGATGGCTGGATTACTATGCGCCGCGCCTTGGAAAAATCCAAAAACTTGGTGGCCGTTAACCTCATTGATGCGATTACCCCGCAACGTGTCATTGACGTAGCGCGCAAGGCCGGCTTGACCGCGTCGCTTCCTAATGTACCAGCGCTTGCGTTGGGGGTCAGTGTAATTAATATGGACGAACATTTAGCCGCGCTGTCCACTTTTGCCAACGGCGGCATTCACACCGATAACTATTACATAGAACGGGTGGAAGATAATAACGGACGTATCTTAGAGGAACATATTTCCCAAGAAAAAGAAGCCTTCTCTCCGCAGGATTCGTATTTGCTCATTAACATGATGAAAGGAGTCGTACAACGCGGTAGCGGCACGGCTGCCAATCGGCTCGGTCGCTCTATTGCCGGAAAGACCGGTACTACACAGAGCCATCGTGATATGTGGTTTGTAGGCATGACTCCGCACACCGCCGCAGCTGCTTGGATGGGTTATGATGATGATACTTCACAAGAACAATATCATTGGACCGGTAGCACCACCGCACGCTGGTGGACAGATATTATGGAACAGATTTTAAAAGAGGAACCGACGGATGATTTCCCGGTGCCGGAAGGGATTTCCTTCTCCTACATTAACCCCACTACAGGCAAATTGGCCACTCCCACGGATCCGAATAAATTTTTAGAAGCATTCAAAAAAGGTACCGAACCGTCCAGCTTTTAGAGGTACATCATGGTAGTATCTAAGGCCGCACTTTCTTTTTTTTACGGGCTGCCCAACGCCAGCGCCGCGGGATATTTTGCGGCCAAAAAATATTCAGCTGCCGGCAAAAGCATATTATATTGGACCGATGCAGACCTAGAAGATTTCGCGCATGCGGTGCAAGAATTTGCCCCGAAAGACACCCAGATTTTGGTCTTTCCGGAAAATCCGTTAGGGCAGATGGCGGCCTTACATACTTTGCTCACCGCTTCTTCTGTCTATGCGGTAGCGGCTCCCTATAGCCAATGGCAAGCCGCCTTGCCGGCACCGGCCGATTTTTTATCTCACACGCTCACCCTTCGTTGTGGAGACACGTATAGACGCAGTGAACTGGCAGAGTTTCTACAACAACAGGGATATTCCCGGGAAAATTACACCGAAAATGCCGGCCAATATGCGTTGCGTGGTAGTGTCGTAGATATTTTCCCTCCGGGGCAACCCTTGCCGCTACGTTTGTATTTTGCCGGAAACCGTATTGAAACGATTAGCCAGTTTGATATGGATACGCAAAATACCACCCGATCTCAAGAACAAATTACCTTAATTCCGCTGGTATTTAATAATCGGCCTGCTACCTTATCTGACTATACTACTAACGCCCAATGGTTACTGGATAATCCACCGGCAGAACTGGACTTATCCTCTTTGCAAGGGGCAGTTATTTTAAGTCAATTTCCTACTCAACAAGGCATGGATTGCGGCTTCAAAGCTAACATCGCTTTTCACGCTAATTTCAACTTATTAGACCAAGAAATAGCCTCTCTGCAAAAGCAAGGTATAAGTCCGATTATTACCTGCTTAAACCGCGGGGAACTGGACCGTTTTCAAGAAATTTTTCAAGATTATCCCCATCTAAAACATTTGCCGCTTCATATCTGCGCTTTAGCACAAGGATTTTACCAGTCCGATGAAAAGATTGCTTATATTACTTCCTCGGAGATTTTGAACCGGCACTACCGCCCGCAATCCGTGCTGAAAAATTTCACCCTTGAAAACACCCAAAAAGTCCGTTTCCAAGAATTACGCCCCGGCGATTACATTGTGCACCAGAACCACGGGATCGGTAAATATTTGGGGCTGGAAATACTTGATAAAGAAAACAATCCCACCGATTGTTTAATTATTGAATATCGCCGCGGCAGTAAATTATATGTCCCCATGTATGATTTCAAACGGGTACAAAAATATATCAGTGCCGGCGGCAAAAAACCTTCCCTTTCTGCCTTAGGGGGCACCGCGTGGAAAGATATTAAAAAACGCGTAAAAGAAGAGGCACAAAAAACAGCCCAAGAAATCTTAAAATTGGAAGCACAACGCCAAGCCGCCGGAGCAGAAGCCTTGACCGGAGATACACGCTTAGAAGAAGAATTTGCCGATTCTTTCCCTTTCACGCTAACTGCCGGGCAACAGCAAGCTATTACCGATGTATTACAAGATTTATCGCATAACCGTTCCATGGACCGTGTCTTGGTAGGGGATGTGGGCTTTGGAAAAACAGAGGTAGCCATGCGCGCGGCTTTGCGTGTGGTCACCAGCGGCAAACAAGTCATGATGTTGGTACCCACTACTATTTTAGCGGCTCAACATTACAAAACATTTACCAAACGCATGGCCGGTTTCCCAATTAATATACAAATGCTGTGCCGTTTCCAAACGCCCAAAGAACAAAAAGAAATTGTCCAACAAGTCAAAGACGGTGTTTGCGATATTATTATCGGCACCCACCGTTTGCTTTCCAAAGACATTGATTTCAAAAATTTAGGGTTTGTAATCATTGATGAAGAACACCGCTTTGGGGTAAGACAAAAAGAAAAAATTAAGGCCAAATGCGCCGGGGTACATACTTTAATGCTCAGTGCTACTCCCATTCCGCGCACTTTAAACCAATCACTGTCGGCTCTGCGGGACATTTCTTTAATTGACACCCCTCCCCGCGGACGCACTCCCATCAAAACGGTTGTGACCGCTTGGAATAATGAACTGGCCGGAGCCGCCATTACGCAGGAGTTGGCTCGCGGCGGACAAGTTTATTACGTATATAACAGTGTACAGAGTATGGAAAGCCGCTATTTACTGCTTAAAAATTTAGTTCCTCAGGCCCGCATTTGTATGGCCCATGGGCAAATGAAAGAACAAGATTTAGAGCAGACTTTGTGGGATTTTAACAACGGCAAGTATGATGTCCTGTTGGCCTCTACCATTATTGAATCCGGCATTGATATCACTAACGCCAATACCTTAATTGTAGAAAACGCCCAAAACTTCGGGTTGGCCCAGTTATATCAACTGCGCGGACGCATTGGCCGCGGAGATAAAAAAGCCTATTGTTATTTATTTCATCCGGATTGGTTATTCAAAAAACCGACCGCCGTGGAAGACAACTACGCGCAATTATTGGCCATGCCCTACAAAGCTCCACAAGAGCAAGATCCTACCGAAGAAGCCAAAAAACGGCTGGCCGCTCTGATGGAGTTTAGTGATTTGGGAAGCGGCTTTAAGTTGGCCCTGCGAGATATGGAAATACGCGGCGCAGGGCAATTACTCGGCGTTAAACAGCATGGTTATGCCAATGAGGTGGGACTGAGCTTGTACTGTGATTTAATTGCAAATGAAGTAAAAAAACTCAAAGGGCAACCCGTACAACGCAAGCTCAATGCTACGGTCAATTTACCATTGGCGGCTTATATTCCGCCGGATTATTTGCCCGATGAAAGCCAACGGCTCAAAACTTATAAAGAATTAATCGGAGCCGAACCGGAGCGCGCCGCGCAAATCTTACAGAAACTAGCCGATTTTGCCGGGCCGATTCCGCCGGAACTATTTAATCTAAACCGTATTTGTCAGCTTTCCCGCAGGGCAGGCCTCTTGCAGATTTACCAAGTGGAATATATGGCACCGCAGGTGGAGTTCTTATTCACTCGGGACTTTCAAATGCCGCCCCAACTGCCGCAACTGTTGTTAGAAAAATACGGCCCCCAATTGCAGTTTGTGAAAACACGCCACGCAGACGGCATACGCTTGCAAGTACCGCCGCATACAGACCCCGTGAGCTTAGCCGAACAGGCCCTTGCATTTTTTGAACATATCATAAAACCGAAAATGCTATAGTATAAATATGAGAGTTTTTTATATTGTTTTTATCCTACTTGGGATGTTGGCGGCCTGCAATAAACCACAATCACCCGTTTTGCCCCAAACACCCCAGACGCAGAGCACCACTCCGCAAGAAGAAGTGCTGGCTTGGGTGGAAGAAGATCCCATTACACAGCAGCAAGTATCCTTGCGCTTACAACAGTTAGATCAAGAGGATGTGAATTTTGCACAAAGCCAAACGGGCCAACGCCATTTTCTCCAGTTACTCATCCGCGAAAAATTAGCCTCTTTAGATGCACGGGCCAAACAGTTGGACAAATCCGATGAATATACGCGGGCCTTGGCAGATAAACGCGCACAACTACAAGAGATTTACCAACAATATGCCGAGCAGTTACTCCTGCATTTGTGGGAAGACCAACTCCGCCAAACCGGCATATTGAACATTAGTGACGAAGAAATTGCGGCGTATCATAAAAAGTATCCGTATGAGATGACAATTAAACAATTAATTTTAGATGATGCCCAAACCGCCGAAGAAGTATGGCGTTCAGTTAAATCCTCCAAAAGCCGTTGGAAGGATTTGGAAAACCGTTATTCCATAGCTCCGCAACAAAGCAAGGGAAAAGAAATCTCCTTTATGCCCGGAGAATTTATACCGGAACTGGAAGTCATCGCCGCTAATTCTGCAGTAGGGAGCGTACAAGGATTTGTCAAAACCGCTCAAGGATTTCATATAATAATGAAAACAAAGGAACGACGTCTTTCTTTACAAGAAGCCGCTCCGCGCATTCGTAGCGTACTGGAACAACAGAAAATGGATGCGCTGTTGCAGGACTTACAAACAAAATACAAGGTGATTATTTATGAACAACACAACTAAATTCTGGCTGCCCATTTTGGGCCTCTGCTTAGCCATCAGTGCGCAAGCAAAAGTGATGGAATCTTCCGTTGCTACGGTCAACGGCCAACCGATTTTGGCCTCCGAATATGACAACTACTGTCAAAGCGTCATAGAACAATATAAAGCCAATGCGCCTCAGGTGCTGGAGCAACCCTATGCCACAGACTTGTTATGCAAAGAAGTGCTCAAAGATTTAATTTCTAAAGAATTACTTTCCCAAGCCGCTCAAGAAGCTAAAGTGCAGGTGAAAGATTCTGAATTAGAAGAAGGTTTGACTGAAATCAAAAACCGCTTTATCATCGATGAAAAAGGGCAACAAGATCCAAAAGGTGCAGAAAAACGCTTTAATGAAGCACTCAAAAAACAGCACATGACCTTAAAGTCTTATAAAGAAAAAATTAAAAAAGAAATTGCGGTTAAGAAACTATTGGAAACCCAAATTCAAAGCACGGTTAAACCGGTAGAAGAAAAAGATGTAAAAGAACTGTATGACGATGTACAAGCGGTACTGAAAAAACAAACCAAGACCTTGAAAAAATTGGAAAAAGAAAATCCGGCCCGCTTACAAGAATCCCAAGCAATTGCCGCTAAACTGGCTCAACTTACCGCCGAACAAGTGCGCGTGGGACATATTTATTTAGCCGTGACGAAAGATATGTCTGCCGAAGAAGCCAAGAAAAAAGAAGAATTGGCAAAACAAATCAAAAAGGAACTGGACGGCGGCATGGAATTTTCCAGCGCAGTTAAAAAGTACACCGAAGACCAAGCGGCTTTGGCCAGCGGCGGCGATATGATTTTAATCAAAGGCATTGCTCCCAAAGAAATTGATGCGGCCGCTTTCACCTTGGCCGTGGGCAAAGTAAGCGCCCCTATCAAAACCGAGGTAGGTTGGCATATCTTAAAAATCAAAGAAAAGAGAGCCAAAAAAGACGTTACTTACGAAGATATTGCCAAAGATTTGGGCCAATACTTAGCTCAACAAAAAATCCAAACAACCATGATGGATTATGTCAATGGCTTAGCGGATAAAGCCGATATCAAAGTGACCAAAACCTTTGAAGTAGATAAAGAAATTGAAAAAGCAGTTGCGGCCCGCGCAGCGGAAGACGCCAAAAAAGAAGCTGCTGAAGAGAAAAAATAATTTCACACAAACGACTTGGCGGCCCTATTAACAGGGCCGCCTTTCTCTTATGAAAAAACCAGTCATACTAATCAGCGCCGGAGATCCATTAGGTATCGGCCCGGAAGTAACTGTGAAGGCCTTGAGACACCCGTCCGTGCGGCGGGCCTGTACGCCGATTGTCATAGGAGAAATAAACTCCTTGCGCACGTCCGGTTGGACCGAAAAATTAGCTCCGCTAGTAGCACTGGAATCTGCCCTGCCAAAACCATGCCGCATTGGTCCGTCCGCTTGGGGCGGAAACCTCTCTTTTCAAGCCGTACAACTGGCCTGTAAATTAGCCGCCCGGCGTCAAGCCGCCGTGGTAACGGCTCCTATTTCTAAGCAAAGCTGGGCCTTGGCAGGTGTTCCTTTTACAGGGCATACTGAATTTTTGCGCAAGCACTACGGACCAAATGCCCTTATGATGTTTGTCAGCGGAAAATTATGTTGCGCACTAGTTAGCGAACATTTTGCCATTGGCGACTTGCCGGCCCTGCTAACCCGGCCAAAAATTGTTCAAGCGGCCCGTCTCTTACACACCACTTTACAGCAACGCGGGCATAAAAAACCTCTGATTGCGCTAAGTGGTTTGAATCCGCACAATGGAGATCATGGCCAGTTCGGCCGCGAAGAACTAACACGCATTCTACCGGCTGTGCGTGCTTTACAACAGGAAGGTCTTTTGGTGCAAGGTCCTTTCCCCATTGACAGCCTATGGACCAAACATTTGCATGGTCAATTTGATGGCATCTTATGTATGTATCATGACCAAGCCCTTTTGGGTCTTAAACTGGCCGCCAGAGAACCTATCGTACATATCACCGCCGGACTGCAAATTACACGCACCTCTCCCACGCATGGCACTGCTTTTGACATCGCCGGTCAAAACAAGGCCGATCCCAGCAGTATGATTGCCGCTATTTTAGAAGCTGTTGATTGATCTAAAATAGGCAAACAATCCCTTCCTCATCTACTCTCTTATTTTGTACAATAGATGTATATGCGGATTTTTCGTTTTGACGAGTTAGATTCTACCAACACCTACGCCAAACGTAATTGTTCTTTATTAACCGATCGTACCGTTATTTGGGCCCGCCGCCAAACCGCCGGTCGGGGCCGCCTCAACCGCACCTGGCTTTCACAAGAGGGCGGTTTATATTTTTCCGTGGTGCTCAAACCCCAAAAGACCGATTTTCTAGCAAACTTAACGCAGTTAATGGCCTTGTCAGCGTGTAAAAGCATACAGTCACTGGGGGTACCGGCCCACTTAAAATGGCCCAATGACGTGCTGATAAATGACAAAAAATTATGCGGAATTTTAAGCGAGGCAGTAACGGTACAAAACAAATTTGAAGCGCTGGTATTAGGAGTAGGCGTCAATGTGCGTCAACAAGACCTAAGCCACATCGGACAACCCGCTGTTTCGCTGGCAGAACTGGGCACGAACACTGAGGAAGAAATCATTTTGCGGCAGATTTTAGATTGCTTTTTTGCTTCCTATGAAACGGTCCTGCTAAACGGGTTTTCCGTTATTCGTACCGATTATTTGAAGGGTTTTCCTTATATCGGCAAAGAGGTAGAAATCCGACATGGAATAAACCCCGCACGCGGTACGGTACAAACAATTTCGCCCAACGGAGAGCTGGTATTACAAACAGCTGCCGGGCAAGCAATTATTTCGATAGGAGATATGTGTCTATGAGTGAAAGTTTATTAGGACAAAGCCTCAGCATTACCGTAATTGGTATGTCTGTCGTGTTTGTCTTTTTGCTCATCTTAGTTGCGTTAATGCATGGGATGAGCCGACTTGTACAAGTATTGGAAAAATACTTTCCGCAAGTTACCGCTGCTCCTGCCACCGCCGGAACAGACCATACGTTAGTAGCTATCGCGATTGCGGCTGCCAAACGATTTCAATCTAAATAAAAGAGGAAACTATGAAAAAAATTAACTTTATGCTTACTGCGTTTCGCGACGGATTTCAATCAGTCTACGGAGCGCGCGTCTTAACCAAAGACTTTATGCCCGCTGTGGAAGCTGCCCGTCACGCCGGCATTAATCACATGGAATTTGGCGGCGGTGCACGTTTTCAGGCCTTATTCTTCTATTGCAATGAAAATGCATTTGATATGATGGACACTTTCCGCAAAACCGCCGGCCCGGATGCCAATTTACAAACCTTGGCCCGCGGCGTAAATGTGGTGGGACTCGACAGTCAATCCTCCGACGTCATCAAAGCCCACGCGCAGTTATTTGCCAAACACGGTACTACCACCATTCGCAACTTTGATGCCTTAAACGATGTGAACAATTTAATCTATTCCGGAAAATGCATCCACGAAGCCGGACTTAAACACGAAGTGTGCGTAACGATGATGTCACTGGCCCCCGGCTGGGACACCACCGGCAAAATCCACAACGAGATTTTCTATGAAAAAATCTTACGCTCCATTTTAGATTCCGGAGTGCCGTTTGATTCTGTCTGCTTTAAAGATGCGTCCGGTACCTCTACCCCGACTACCGTCGGTCGTACCATGGCCATGGCGCGCAGACTCTTGGGCAAGGATATGAAAATTGTATTTCATACCCACGAAACGGCCGGCAACGCGATTGCTTGCTGTTTAGCCGCTATTGAAAACGGTGCTACCTCTTTAGACCTCTCTATGCAACCCGTTTCCGGCGGAACCTGCCAACCCGATATTTTGACCATGTGGCATGCCTTGCGCGGTAGCGAATATACCTTGGATATTGACCCGAAGAAAATCCAAGAAGCGGAAAACGTATTCCAAGATTGCATGAAGGATTATTTCTTACCGCCTGAGGCCACCAAAGTTAATCCGATTATTCCGTTCTCTCCCTTGCCGGGAGGCGCGCTCACAGCCAATACGCAAATGATGCGCGACAATGGCACCTTTGACAAATTCCCCGAAGTAGTAAAAGCCATGGGTGAATGTGTGCAACGCGGCGGATTTGGCACTTCCGTAACCCCTGTTTCACAATTTTATTTCCAACAGGCCTACGCCAATGTAATGTTTGGTCCGTGGAAGAAAATTACCGAAGGTTACGGCAAAATGGTACTCGGTTATTTCGGCAAAACCCCCGTCGAACCGGATCCGGAAATTGTCAAAATTGCCGCCGAACAACTAAAAATGGAACCGACCAAAAAGACACCGCTTGAAATTAATGATGCAAACCCCAAAAAAGGCTTAAAAGTAGCTGAAGCCAAACTCAAAGAAGCCGGTCTGCCGGTTAATGAAGAAAACGCCTTCATCGTAGCCACCTGTGCCGACAAAGGTATCCTGTACCTCAAAGGCGAAGCTAAAGTGAACGGTGTACGCAAAGTAGCCAAAAAAGTAGCGGGCGACAGCTGCAAAGTAACCGTAGACGGTACCGCTTACAATGTATCCTTTGAAGGTGACAATGTGGCTGTGGTCAATGGCAAACGCTACAATATCGGCGTAGGTGCGGCTGATGCAAAAGCGGCCGCGGCTCCTGCGGCCAAGGCTGCTGCGGGCGGTGCCGGTACCACGTTAAATTCTCCGCTGCCGGGTGCCGTGTTGCGCTTATCCGTAAAAGACGGAGACAGCGTAGCCGAAGGCCAAGAAATTATGGTACTGGAAGCTATGAAAATGGAAACCGTGGTCAGCGCTCCTGCCGCCGGAACAGTACACTTTTTGGTCAAACAAGGCGACCAAGTACAAACCGGTCATCCCTTGGCAGAGATTAAATAAGAGGACACCTTATGGACATCATGCAAGCATTAACTCAAATTTGGCAAACCACCGGTTTGTATGCCATTTGCTGGCAACAACTGGTGATGATTGCGGTCTGCTGTTTTCTGCTTTGGCTCGGGATTAAAAAACAGTTTGAACCGCTCTTATTAATCCCCATTGCTTTTGGTGGATTACTGGCCAACATTCCCATGCCGCCGGGCGAAGCGATTGCCGGCCCGAACGGATTCTTAGGCATTGTGTTTAACTTTGGTATCAACTCCGGTTTGTTCCCGCTGTTTATCTTTATGGC
>JAZNEO010000121.1:0-4620 GCA_045588685.1 Candidatus Avelusimicrobium sp.
AAAATCAAATTTATCCAAGTGAAAACTAAACAGCAAAATTAGGATAAATAAAAGTAGCGGCACCAGTTTCCCAATCGTACCAATCAAGTTCATAATCGCCGCTTGACGCACACCGCGCAAGACGACAAAATTGAAAAACCAAATCAGCACCGAGCCGCCCACAATGGACCACAAATTATTTCCGCCCTGAAAATAAGGGGGGAAAAAGTAATTAAGCGCGTCCATGGTAATCACGGCATAGCCCACATTGCCAAAGATTTGGCATAGCCAATAACCCCACCCAATCGTAAAGCCGGCATACGGGCCAAATCCGTCGCGCGCATACATATAAATACCGGCGGTCAAATCCGGCTTAACGCGCGATAAAATACTAAAAGTATTGGCAATAAAATAAATGCCGATACCGGTAATCAGCCATGCCAAGAGTACCGCACCCGCGCTGGCACCGGCGGCCATATTTTGGGGGAGGGAGAAAACCCCGCCCCCGACCATAGAACTGACCACAATGGCGGCTAGACCGATAACGCCTAGTTTTTTGACTTGATTTTCTGCCATAGCTCCCCCAATATAGTCTAATCCAACGGCATTGCGTCTTTTGCTTTGGCTAAAGGCGCGAATTTGAAGTTTAAGAAACCCATTGCGGTCAAACAATACCCGAATGGTTTGGTAATATTGACGTAATTGTGCCAGATTTGGAAATCACTGTGTTTTTCTACGCCGCGGATTTCCAATTCGTGATTGAGCGATTTGTTGAGCCACATTTCACAATGGCCCTTGGCAATTTCATCATCAATATACGTGTCAAAATACTCCACGTACTCGGCGGCCCAGCCACCGATGAAATTTCCTTTTTTATCCTTACCCCAGCACACGCCCACACCGGTAGCAATGGCTTTGTGTTCTTCTTGGCGCGCGCCGTTACCGGCGATAATGGTTTCCAACACGGCACCGAGTTTGAATTGGTCCAACACCGCATCTACCGGCACGATATTGCCAAACAATTCCTTCGGCAATACCGAGGTATACGGCACAATGTTGAAGTTTTCAATTTTAGCTTGTAAGAGCGCACTGTCATAACAGAACGTTTCAAACGGTTGAGGCGGAATACCGTCCTCGGCCAGTCCGCCGCCGCCTGTAATAAAAGCCAAAGTCGGATATCTAGTTCCTAATTGTAATTCTTCCATGATTATTACCCCCTGTTATTTTTTACAACAAGATCGCGGCACGTAATCCCGCGACCGTTACAAATTTGTGTCCGTCACCCACGGCGGCCTTTGGATAAAATTGAATATCCGGCGTGAGCGTGATGAGCTTACCGATACCCCATACCCATTGTAATTCCACTGCATTTTCATATTTGCGGACAGAAGGCACTGCGCCTAAAGCACTACGGTCTAAGCGGTTATATGAAACGCCCAACGTAATGGCATCATTGGCATTGCGCTCAAGCGGATTGACCCAGGTAGCCGCTAAGACATAGGAATTTTTAATAGCGGTAATATGCCCGTCAGACCAATTGGCCCGGCCGGACAGCACCCATTTTTCACTCACATTTTGGTTCATATTAAATGAGTAACCGCGCGAGATACCCTGCTGGTCCTTGACCGACGGTTGATAGTAATACAAGAAGCTATATTGCCCCGGTAAGCCGTGCATTTCCGGTGCGTAGGACACATATCCGAAATAAGTGTATTTCCCGTTAAAAGCCGTATTTAAGCGAATCGTTTGGCCGCTGATATTGCTGGCATCTTGATAACCGCCCGCAAAGGTCCAATTGCCCGGAGCGGCTTGTATGTATCCGCCCACACCGGCATTGGCATAGGTAGCAGAAGCATTTTGCGACATGGCAAAATTAATCAGCCCCGTTTGCTGGTTATCTAAGTAATTAGCCCCGTCGAAATTGTAGAGCGGAAATTGCCCCGCCGTCCAACTCAGCCAATCCATTTCTCCGGGAAGCGTGTGTGTAAAAGACGCTTGTGAAAAAATTTCCTGATTAACGGTATAATCGTTCGGTGCAGCCACTACTCCCAGGCGGTTTTGCAGAGTAGCCCCTTCCATTCCCCAATACCGGATAAAATTATAGTTAACATTAATTTGGCCGCTACCCATAAATGTGTCCTTGAACACATCCCATGTTAGGTAGGGATAGTAATAGCCTTGGATGGCAGTTTGCTTGCCGCCGGGCGCGCCGCGTTGGGCGGTGTAGCTGATATCTACTCCCAGTTGCATACCGGTTTTATCCTTAAGCAATTTCTTCATGTGAAGATAACTTTGATCTAAGGAACGTTCGTGCGCAACGGGTTCTCCTTCCCACAATTCTTCTTCGTCATATTCAAACACAACTACTTGTTGTGCTTGGCGCCGCTCATGTTTGGCGGCGGGTGTATTGTTTTGTGCCGCAACAAACAACGGGCACAAAATAAAAAGGCCTGCTAAGACCTTTGTCATACTGATTTTCATTGAATCTACCCCCGATATTATGATAAGTTAAACAACATCAGTAAGATAGGATTTTCTATTGTTGCGAGGCAATAAGATAAAAACAAGCGGATTAGTAAGTTTTTATTTTTCAGGCGGAGAAAAAAGGTTAGAGGAACAAAATCTAATTATTTTTTTGAAAACACTACTGAGGGTCTCTCACATAGACAGCGGAAATTGTATATAATAAAGAGATATTTTTTATTCTAAAAATAAAATGCTTATTCCTATGCGCCGACTTTTTACAAAACCTATTACGCTAGTAACCGCAATACTTTTTTTGGAAAGTATTTTGTTACGTTTTATTGGTATCACACGCGGCTTTGATTATGACGAAATCTATACCGCTCTATCGGCCAATCCGGCTCTCTCTTGGGGATATATTTTAAAAAACTACTTGCTGATAGATGTGCACCCACCGTTACACAATTTCATCCTATGGATCTGGAACCATATCTTTCCATACGGCCCGGAGTGGATAGGCAGATTGCCAAGTTTGTTTTTCGGTATTGCTGCATTGCTCGTAGCGTGGCACTATTTTCCTACTTTCTTAGACAAAAAACACCGTTCTATAGCCCGCTGGATTTTTGTCTTATTGCTAGGGTTTAACGAAACGCTCATTATATACACTTCGTATGTGCGCGCCTATAGTTTGCTGCTCTTGTTGTCCATTTCATTTACTTTTCTGTATCTAAATATGATTCACGCTATGTGGAAAAAAACGCCCATTACCCGTCGACAATGGATCTTGTATGGCTGCCTGTCTGTTTTATTATGTTACACGCATTATTTCGGAGCTTTATTGTTTGGACTCTGTTCCATTATTTTATTTCTGCTGGCGTTGAAGTATAAACAAGAAATAAGATGGTTTATTTATGTGCCGTTGCTTGTCTTTATCTGTTTTTTACCTTGGCTGTGGCCTAATTTATTAGAAAACATTGGAAAAGCAAAATTTTCAGGACAGTGGTGGTCCAATATTTGGTGGGAAAAAGATATTCCCAGCGCTTGGAATTTAGCAGACTACAAATCAATTGAATTTTGGCATGACCTATGTAGCAACCGATTGGGGGAGTGGACCATCGGACTTTTATGTGTCTTCTGTGCGGGGGTTAGCTACGAAAGATATCGCAAGATTCCTTATACCAAAGAAATCATTCTGTTACTCATTCCCGGTCTATTGGTATTTACCGTAAATATACTGGCATTTCGTGTTATCTTGTTACTGATGTTCCGTTATTTTATACCCTTTGTACCGGCTGTATTTTTGGCTATATCTCTATTACTGGCTCCCGTCTTCTCCCGCTTTAGATGGATGATATTACTTATTCTGTTGCATTGTATTTGCTATCTTTTGTGCTTCGCTAAGCAGGCCCCCTATGGATTTGACTATTTAGGCTCTGACGCAAGATTTTTCGCCACTCGTATGATGCACATTCAACCTACCAATATATATACGATTACGGTGGAAGGATTTCCGAAACATACTTATAATGAATTGTTTTCCTGGTACTTGCATACCTACTTCAAATCAGATATCCCCATCAAAGATATCACGCACCTGCCCGCTAGCGAGCGAAAAGCTGTTCTGGACGACCCTACTGCTACTTTCTATATGATGATGTTTGAAGATTGGAAACTGGAAAAGCTAAACAAAGAGTGGAACAGCCACTTGGTCAAAACAAGATGCATGAACGGTTTTTGTCAAATTAAAAACCTGGATGTGTTGCCGGACTTGCCACCCGTGCCTGCTATGCCTGTTCAAAAGGCAAAGAATTCGTCTGGGAAGTAATTTCTTCTGTATCTTTTTTAGTAGTAGCCCCGCGTTTTTTACTGCCGGTATATTCATAGTCTAACCGTTTCAGCAGGCGAGCGCTTTCTTTGCTAACCGGCACTTCATACATGTCCACAATGCGTTGCACAACGGGTAAGAGTGCCCCTTTATTACCGTCCACATGACCGCGGGCTACTTTGATGCTTTCTGCGGCATTTAAGACTGCATTTTCCGTCTTAGCAAAATTGATTAAGAAGTCGTTAAATTTTTCTAAAAATTTCACAATGTCTTCTTTCCAGCTTTCCATATAAGCATGCTGCTTATCAATATCCCACAGTTTAGACACCATTTTTAACGTACTCATCAAAGAA
>JAZNEO010000122.1:0-5762 GCA_045588685.1 Candidatus Avelusimicrobium sp.
TAAAAACCGCAGATACAACCGACCAGCATGGCAAAGGAGAAGGAGTTTAACGCTTCTCCACCCATAAAGTAGAGCACGAACAACGCGCCGACTACGGTAATAGAGGTAATCGCCGTGCGGGAGAGCGTTTCGTTAATGGATAGATTAATGAGTTCTCCCAGTGTTGCACGCGGGTTCAAACGCATATTTTCGCGGATACGGTCAAAAATAACGATGGTATCGTTAATAGAGAAACCGGCTACCGTTAAGAATGCGGCTACCACTACGAGGTCAATTTCGCGCTGTGTAATAGCAAAAGCTACGGCCATCACAAATAAATCGTGGAACAGGGCTACTACACCCGATGCGCCCCACAAAATATTGTTAAAGCGGAACGCTACGTAGATGATAATAAACACCAAGGATAAGACAATAGCCCATGCGGCCCGTTCGGTCATATTCTGTCCTACGGTAGGACCTACGAAGTTCGTTTGCTGGACGACATAGGGAACATTCAAGGTATTTAAAGCCTCTTCAATGCGAGCTTGTACTTCACCCACATTGGATTCGGTTCCTTTCTCGCGTACCGCAAAGGTTTCGTCCCCGTAACTCTGCAAGTCAGAGCTATGACCCGTTTGGCTCAAGGCCGCACGAATTTGTGCCATATCCACTTTTTGCTCAAATTTGACTTGTACCATGGTACCGCCGGTAAAGTCAATACCCAAGTTCAACCCTTTGGTAGAGAATAAGTAAATACCAAAGACAAAAATCAGGGCAGAAAGGGTAAAGTATATCTTTCTGTATTTGAGGAAATCAATGTGTGTTTTTGGGAAAAAAGTCATCATAAGCTGATCTCCTTAGGATTAGAAGTTAACATCAACTCATACATGGCACGCGTCACAAATACGGCCGTGAACAAGCTGACTACCAGACCAATAATCAAGGTAACGGCAAACCCTTTGACGGGACCCGTACCAAATTGCAATAGACAGCAACCCACGATGATGGTGGTGATATTGGAGTCAAAAATAGCAGACCATGCTTTTTCATAACCCAGCTGGATAATGGTAGCAATCGGTTTGCCCATAAGTTTTTCTTCGCGCATACGTTCAATGATTAGTACGTTGGCATCGATGGCCATGGCCAACGATAAGATGACACCGGCAATACCGGGCACCGTAAGCGTCGCAGAGAAATAACTCATGATTGCCACTAACAAAATGAGGTTGAGGATTAAGGCCGTATCGGCGATAAAACCTGCCCATTTATAATAGATGACCATGAACAATAAAATGCCCAGCAAAGCATACAAAGAAGCACTTAAACCGGACTTAATAGAGTCTTCACCCAAGGTGGGGCCGATGGTCTTTTTCTCAATGACATGTACAGGAGCCGGCAAAGCACCTGCTTTGAGTACAATGGTTAATTGTCTGGCTTCATCCAAGGTAAAAGTACCGGAAATGCGGCCATCTTTGGTAATACGGCTTTGCACTACGGGAGCAGATTGAATCGTGTTATCCAACACAATGGCCAATTGCTTGCCAATGTTAGAACCGGTCAACTGTCCGAACTTTTTAGCACCGTCTGCATTGAAAGAGAAAGCAACCTCCGGATATCCGTTGTCGCCATACATGGTAAGACGGGCATTTTCCAAGTCAGCACCGGTCACTTTGGCTACTTTATCTACGACATTGTAGCCTCCGTCTTTCGTGCGGAAAATGGTATATCCTTCCGGTAACAGTTCGGCAATTTCCGGTTTTAGGTTTCCGTCTTGATCGTAGGGCTCTTCGGTTTCTTCCAACTTGGTAATGGCTTTTTCAGCGCCGGTGGTGTCGTTTTTCACAATGTGAAATTCCAACATGGCTGTTTTGCCGATTAACGCTTCCGCGGCGGCCGGATTGGCTACACCGGGCAGTTGGACTAAAATCCATTTTTCACCCTGACGGGTAATGAGGGTTTCACCCACTCCGTATTGGTCAATACGGTTGCGGATGATTTCGATGGCGCGGGCCATCGCTTCATTGAGTGGTTCTTTGCTGCTGAGTTTGGATACGTCTAACTCCAGTAGCAGGCTACTACCACCTCGCAGGTCTAGACCCAAGTTCAACATACGGGCCGGACGTTCTCCCATGGCTTCCAGTTTGACACGTTCGGCGTTGGGCTTAGAGTACCAGCGATAATTAGGATAAATCAGCGCTAGAGAGCCCAGCAGTACGACAATGATGATAATCCATTTAATGGCCAGAGACTTGGACATTATTTGGCTCCTCCTTGTTTAATGGGAGTAACGGCGGATAAAAACCCGACGACACCCGATTTCAAAACGGTTATTTTAACATTATCGGCCAATTTCACTTCCAAGGCATTGTCCTTAAACCCGACAACAGTTCCTACAATTCCTCCGGAAATAACAACTTGGTCGCCTTTCTGTAGTGCTTCCAATTTAGCAAGACGTTCTTGTTCGCGTTTTTTCTGTCCGCGGCCGGTCCAGAACATCATGATGATAAAGAAGGCCAAGATGAGCATTAAAAACAAATTTGCTCCTCCGCCTTGTGCAGCAGTATTCATGCTTCCTCCGTAAATAAAAATATATTGATACCTCTCAATTTTAGCATATTTCACGCCTTAAAAAGGAGTTTCTTCTAAAATAAGTGGGTTAATGGTTACTTTGTCCAAACGGTACGTACAAGATTAATGAGCGGTTGATCAGCCGGTTGGGTAGTGTTTAACGCAAAGACCTGCTGTCCTTGTTTAGTGCGTACAATCAGATAGTCTTCTTTAATATCAAAGACGGTGCGCTCGCTATTTACCTCAAACAAGCTATGCCCGAAAAATCCTTTGGGTTGCGGTAGATTTAACAGATCCAGCACGGTGGGAGCGATATCTAATTGACTGGCCAGCGCATCGGTTACAAGCGGTTTTTGTAAAGCGGGTGCTGTAATTACGGCAAACGGAATGCGGTCAAAGACCGGATCAAACGGTTTGAATAAAGCCGGCGTGAGCATATTAGAAAAAGAAGGGTGATCACCCGTTACTAAAATGAGCGTATGCTCATCAAGCAAATTCTTCTCACGCAAATTTTGCAAAAAGCGCTCAATATCTTGTCCCACACGGGCAAAAGCACGCGGCAGGGTGGGGCGGTCATAAAAGGGCGCGTCGATTTCCTCATATTGTTGGTCTATGTAATCGGTACGGCCCAACGGTACGTGGGTGTCTACGGTCAGCAAGGTTAAAAAGGTCTTTTCATTTTTATGTGCCAGCAGATATTGCGTGGCATAATCAAAGAGTTTGCGATCTAACAGCCCCCACCATGTTAAATAGGCGGCATATTCCGGTTTATCCTCAAAAAAGCGCCACCCTTGCACGACGTCAAAACCGGCTTGATGAAATAATTCATTTTCATTCATATAATCTTCGTGCGCACCGCGTACAAAAGCGGTATGGAAACCTGCTTTTTTGAGTTCTTTTACAAAGGATAGCGGATAGCTATTTTGGAAATTTAATTCTGCGTACGGGTGGGAAGAAAACATAACGGTTAAACCGTATAAAGTGGAAAGCGTAACGGTTTGTAGGGTGTTGGCAGGATATTGGTCAAACAAAGCATCATAACTGCGACCGGCTTTGACGGGGATATTGGGGTTAAAGCGGTGCATATATTTGGCCGATAAGGATTCTGTGGCAATCAGAATAACACGCGTATATTCTTTGCCGATACCTGTATTTTGGGCTGTAAAGACATTGTATTTTTCAGCGGTAGCCGCCACTTCCGTGGGTAATTCTGAGGTGATAAGTGCCTGCGGTGCGGGAGTAATCATTGCTTTGGCTAAATAAACAGGCAGCGGGGGAAGAAAATAGCGGGCAAAAAAATCATTGGGTTTTTCTAGTAATACAAAAGGATTTATAAAACTAAAGAAAGCTAGTATCAGTGCGCACCATCCCGCTTGTTTAAGTGCTTGTTTTTTCCCGGACGGGCCGCACCAGCGGCGCACAATACCTACGCAGAAAAGAGCCACCACCGCGAAGTAAGATAAAAGCCGCCAATCAGTCATAAAATCATAATCGCCGCCTTGCAATGTATTAAAATACTTTGCTCCAAAACGTTCTTTGAAATAAAGTAACAAGACAAAATCAGCCGTCATGGCAAAGTAGTACAGAAACAGCAAGAAACTTAAAAACCATTTATTTTTAATTCCAATGGCAAAAAGTACAGACAAACAAAAACCCAAAAAAGCATATTCCACTAAAAGGCGTGCGCCCAAGGTTACCAGCCAGGCGGCAGGCGAAGTGACTTGTACTTGTATCAGTCCGAAGGCTGTTACCGCCAGTGCAGGAAGACTGGCAATCAGTAGTAGTTTATAATGGACAAACAAAGGAGATAAAAAAGTAAAAACTCGTTTCATAACAATTCAGCAGGCCTATTCCTAATTTGATACAATATTATATAAATTTAGGCGGCTTGTCCGCTTACGGATGAAATTATGGAAAATAATGAACTTGAAATGAAACGGCATTCTTGCGCGCATATTATGGCCGCTGCCGTACAGCAGTTGTTCCCCGGTACGAAGTTGGGTATCGGTCCTGCCATTGAAAATGGCTTTTATTATGATTTTGATTGCACTCACGCATTCACTCCGGAAGATTTAAAGACTATTGAAACTAAAATGAAAGAGCTCATCAAAGCGCGTATTCCGTTTGAACGCAAAGAAATGAGCAAAGCCGAAGCGCGGGAATTTTTCCAAAAACGCGGCGAAACGTATAAATTAGAACTGTTAGAAGAACTGGAAGACGGACAAATTACCGTTTATCTAACGGGCGACTATGCGGATTTGTGCCGCGGGCCGCACGTAGAACATACAGGAAAAATTAATAATTTCAAGCTTTCTGCGATTGCCGGTGCCTATTGGCGCGGAGACGAAAAGCGCCCGATGTTGCAGCGCATTTACGGATTGAGTTTCAATACGAAAGATGAACTCAATGCCTATGTGAAACAACAGGAAGAGGCCGCCAAACGCGACCACCGCAAATTAGGTCAAGAGTTAGATTTATTCAGCATCAATGACCATGTGGGGCCGGGACTGGTGCTGATGCACCCTAAAGGGGGCATGTTGCGCAAAATTTTGGAAGATTGGATTAAAGAGCAAAACTTAAAACGCGGCTATGACCTCGTCGTCAGCCCGCATATTGCACGGTTGCACTTATTTGAAATCAGCGGTCATGCCGGATTCTATAAAGACAGTATGTTTCACCCGATGGAAGTGGACAATGAGGCCTATCAAATTAAACCGATGAACTGCCCTTTCCATGTGGAAATTTACAAAACTCATTTACGCTCCTACCGTGATTTGCCATTGCGCTTTTCCGAATTAGGCACGGTATACCGTTATGAGCGTTCCGGCGCATTGCACGGAATGTTGCGTGTGCGTGGTTTTACGCAAGATGATGCTCATATTTTCTGCACGCCCGAACAAGTGGAAGGCGAAGTGAAACAGGCTTTTGAGTATGCCATGCACATTTTTAAGACCTTTGGTTTTGAAAAATATGCGGTAGAGCTTTCTACACGCGATCCGCAGCATCCGGAGCATTTTACCGGAGACGTAGCCGAATGGGAACGCGCTGAAAATGCCCTTAAACACGTGCTGGAAAGCAATCATATTGAATATACCACGCACGCTGGAGAAGCCGCATTCTATGGGCCGAAAATTGATATTAAAGTAATGGACGCTATTGGCCGCTTGTGGCAGTTGTCCACCATTCAGTTTGATTTCAATTTGCCGCAACGTTTT
>JAZNEO010000123.1:0-3916 GCA_045588685.1 Candidatus Avelusimicrobium sp.
ATTTTTATGCATATTTTCATAAACTCCTTGCGTAGAAGCCGGTGCCTCGGGGGCGGCAACTGCAGGGGTGTCTTGACCAGCCACTACAGCGGAGGCATCTACCCATTTGACAAAAGCCGGGTTGTAGGTCGAATTATTACCGGCGATATTGGTACCCTTCCAGTCGATAAAAATGCCGGAAGAAGTTAAATTAGCAAACAAATCGTTAAACTCCACGATTCCGCCTTTTTTGGGATGGTTGGAGGCCAATACTTTGATGTCTTTTTTATCGGACAATGTGTTGGCAGTTAAGGCAGACAGCACCCGTTTAGGACCGCATTCCACAAACAAACGCACGCCAGAATCATAAGTGGTTTTGAGCTGTTTCATCCACTCCACGGAATGGGAAATTTGCGTAACCATTAAGTCTTTTATTTTTTCCGGATCACTGGGATAGAATTCAGCCGTTACGTTGGTGGTAATCGGCATCTTCGGAGAATGGAATGTTAACGTATCCAAGAAAGCACGGTATTGCGGCATAGCCGGCTTGACGATCGCGGAATGGAAAGCATGAGAGACCGGAATTTGTACCGCTTGAATACCCATGTCGGTAAACATTTTAATAGCATCATCAACAGATTTGCTGGCACCGGCAATGACTGTTTGGGTCGGGCAGTTCTTATTGGCAACTGCCACATACCCGCTAATACGTTTGAGCTCCGGTTCCACTGTTTCCGTCGGTGCGGCAATGGAAGCCATTTTACCGTTATCTTCCACTTTAATTTCAGACATTACTTTACCGCGCGTGCAAACCGCTTTCAAACCGTTTTCAAAATCAAAAATTCCGGCAGCCACCGCGGCGGCATATTCCCCTAAACTATGTCCCATGACTACGTCGGGTTTTAAGCCAAATTCGGACAGTAGACGCATCATAGCAATATCGGCCGTGAGCATAGCCGGCTGGGTCATTTCAGTTTTCTTAATAGCCGCTTCCCGTTCAATAATTTGTTCTTTGGTTTCACCGGGCTTACTCCATAAAGTTTCTGTTAAGGTTTCCCCGATGATATTCATCAAGTGCCGGTCTGCTTCCATAAAGGTATCCATCACTACCTTATACTTAGAAGCCAAATCTTTCATCATGTCTACATACTGAGAGCCCTGTCCGGGGAACATAAAACAAACTTTCGGCTTAATGGTAGACGGAGTGAACGGATAAATACCTTTCATTTTAAGATACAACGATTCTTGCGCCCACACGTCTTGCCCGCTGGCGATTTTGATAAAATACTCAATTTTTTCTTTTAATTTTTCCGGCGTTTCCACATTAATAGCTAACGCAAATTGCTGTGGTTTTTGAATATGATTTTGATACGCTATTTTAGGCAAATAGGTCGGGTCGTATTGAATGGCTAATACCGCTTTACCCAACTCACTAAATAACTCTTGTTTGGTCGGTGCGGAAAAAACTAACATATCACCTTGAATTTTTTCTCCGGGAACCAATAAATTGTAAGACGTATTATTCATATTTGTTTGCTCCTGTACAGCGGTAGAAATGGGAGTATTATTTTCTTTCACTTCTTTATTTTTTGCAAGTAAATCATCATTCATTTCTTCCATGGCCACGTGGAAGTTCGTTCCGCCAAAACCAAAGGCAGACACATTGGCGCGGCGCACTTTATCCGAGTTCCAAGGTTCGGCTTTGGTAATCACGCGGAAAGGACTGGTGGCCCAATCTACCGTCGGGTTAGGTGTTTCAAAATTTACAGACGGCGGCAATACTTTGTGATATAAAGCCAGCGAGGTTTTAATCAAGGAGGCAATACCCGCGGCCGCTTTGGCATGACCGATTTGGCTTTTGACACTGCCTAAACCAATGGTGCCGGGTTTGGCGTACGGGGCAAAAATATCATATAAGGCATTGAGTTCCACCGCATCGCCCACGCGGGTGCTGGTACCGTGTGCTTCGATTAAACCTACCGCACCCGGATCATATTCGACTTGTTCAAAAGTCTTTTCAACGGCAATTTTTTGCCCTTTGGGATTAGGGGCGGTAATGCCTTTTCCTTTTCCGTCGGAAGAAGCACCGATTGCGCGGATAACCGCGTACACGCGGTCGCCGTCTTTGACCGCGTCCGACAAGCGTTTTAAAATGACAGTACCGGCGCCTTCTGCCATGACAAAGCCGTCGGCTTTGGCATCAAAGGGGCAAGAGCCTTTTTCCGACAAAGCGCCGATTTTACAGAATTTGATATAGGAAGCCGGGGCCATCATCTGATCCACACCACCGACAATAGCCATATCAAAATTACCTTCGCGCAAGCCATTGACTGCTTGGTCCACGGCGGCCAGCGAAGTGGCACAGGCGGCATCTACCGTAAAGTTGGTGCCATGTAAATCAAACACATTGGCGATACGGCCAGCAATCACATTGGCCAGTTCACCGGGCATAGAGTCCTCGGTAACCGGCATGAAATTTTCACGCACGCCCGCTTCCATTTCATCAATGAGTTTTTTACCGGCTTCGGGAGATAATGATTGATAGGTAGGGGTGTGTTTCAAAATTTCATAGTATACCGGACGGTTCAAACGTAAATTAGATTTATCGTTTTTCATACCGCCCATAGAGTTGCCCACGATAACGGCACAGCGGTTGCGGTCAAACTCTTTTTTATCGTATCCGCTGTCTTCTAGCGCCATGCGGGTCGTTTCGATAGCCAAGTATTGGATCGGATCCATTTGCTTGGCAATTTGCGGCGGAATACGATATTTAATGGAATCAAATTTGAAGGTTTGCGGAATAAAGCCGCCAATTTTGGAATAAAGTTTATCCTCGGCTTTATGGTCGGGACTGTAGTATAAGTTATAGTCCCAATAGGATTTAGGAACTTCGGTGATACAATATTTACCAGACTCTATGTTTTGCCAGAACTCATCTTTGGTGAGTGCTCCCGGCATAATGGCGCCAATCCCAATAATGGCAATAGGCTCTTTGGTTTTATGTGTCATATCATCTCCCGAGTTTTTGGTAAAAACTCTCATAGGTATATTATATGAAATTTGACGAAACCAAAACCAAAAAGCAAGCCTTTTTGTCAGATTAGACTTGACAAAATCTAATTAGTGTTATTAGGTTTTTAGGGCTTTTAACAACAAAATGTGATTTTAACTGGGCAAAAATGCAAAAATAAAGGCTTTTTTCCCGTCATACAGTGCCCAAAAACTACAAATTAAACCGCCATTTTATTGTTTGGCGCCAAAAACAGCAAAAATGCCCTGCATTTTACAGACAGAGCATTTTAAAATGAAAACTAATTTTGTTATTTCATATATTGCGGGTCACAACGGGAAGGATCACACTTGGGAGCATCTTTATGACATTTACTTCCACAACAACAGGAAGTTGCATCAAAAGAGGCAGACTTACCATCATATCCGGCACATATGCCATAACAAATAGAACCATTTTTAAAGGAAGCACCATAGCAAGGAGCAGCAGACGTATACGATCCCACACAAATAGCACCGTTGTCAAAACTGCTTACCCAGCCGCAAAAACCAGTTGCATCACTACAATCCACTATTCCACCATTGACTCTAGTATAATAACATTGATCTCCAGTACCATGACCAACACATTTTCCGCCTTCATTTATGGTCATATAATTACAAGAAGATGGAGCATTGGCATCACAAACTCCCCCCTTTTCAATAACAGAGGATCTACACCCATGTGTAGTTGTAGAAATACAAATTCCTTCATCTCTAATAGTCTGTCCGTTACTATCTGTATACCCACATTGATCCTCCATTCCAGCCACAACGCCCATACCTAAAGCATCACATCTATCAGCGGTGGTTCGGTAACATTTCGTTTTACTACTGCTCCAACTGCGGCTGACATGATCGCACGTTACCTTGTCAATTTCTTGGTCTA